>DASXUJ010000119.1 GCA_036504895.1 Syntrophorhabdaceae bacterium | reverse complement strand
TGGAGACCCTGAGAGGGGGTAAGGGCTGCCCCTGGGATAAGAAGCAAACGGTGAAGGAGTTCAAGACCTATCTCCTTGAGGAAGTATACGAGTTGATCGATGCGATAGAAAAGGATGATTATTCCGCCATGGAGGAGGAATTGGGGGACCTACTCTTCCATATTGTATTTATCGCTCAGATCTGCAGGGAAGATGGCCGGTTCGACATACGGGAGGTAGTCTCCCGCGTATATGAAAAGATGTACCGCAGGCATCCCCATGTATTCGGAGACGCTTCCGGCGATATGCCTGTCGATTTGAGATGGGAAGAGATTAAAAAGAAAGAGAAAGAAAACTATTCACCCCTTGCCGATGTGCCGAGAGTGATGCCCGCACTACTTCGCGCCTCGATCATCTCGCGGAGAGCCGCCAAAGTCGGCTTTGATTGGCCTGAAATAGAGGATATCTATAAAAAATTGACGGAAGAGATAGGGGAGCTGAAAGAGGCGGAAAAATCGGGATCAAAAGAAGCCGTGCGGGAAGAGATCGGTGACCTGCTCTTTACCGTAGTAAATATCTCGAGGTTTCAGGGCATAGACCCGGAAGACGCTCTCAGGTTTACGTGCGATAAATTTATCAGAAGATTCAGCTACATTGAAACAATGACAGACGTAGAAAAAGCCTCTCTCGCGACAATGGACAGGCTTTGGAATGAGGCTAAGAATAATGAAAAAGGGAGAGATTAGTCTCCCTCCCTCTTCTATTCAGCCTTCACCACATTGGCGGCCTGAGGACCTTTCGGGCCTTTGACTATCTCGAATTCTACCCGTTCCCCGGTCTTCAATGATTTAAAGCCATTCTGCTTGATTGCAGAAAAATGGACGAATACGTCCTCCCCACTGTCCTGCTCGATAAACCCGTACCCTTTGGAATCGTTGAACCACTTTACCTTACCTACTGGCATACTACTGGACTCCTTTCATTAGTTGGTATTAAAGCAATTGTGCTTTAAATTAATATTATTCTCATTGGAAAAGATGTGTCAAGCGAAATCTTGACAAAGGGGAAAATATTTCTTCATCCGCGTAAAAACGGGGGAAAACCGCACAGGCTTGAAATTGGAAGGGCTATTTCTGTATACGAAGGTGTAACACAAATGTGTACGAATGTAGTTGAACTGTCCCACGGTCTCGGTCCCTCGTTGCGCGGCGAAAGAAGAATCTTGCTTTGGTAAAGAAATAAGTGTTTGAACCTCGCAATGTTCCCACGTATAATGTGTGGTATCCGTGAAGCCAGGCGGAAAATAATTCACAGGATGAGAATGGATGGGTAAAGTATATCTAGTAGGCGCCGGTCCAGGCGACCCAAAGCTGATTACCGTAAAAGGAAGGGAGGTGATCCGCCGGGCCGATACCGTCATATATGATTATCTTGCCCACAAGGATATTCTTGCTTTTGCGAGAGCGGACGCGGAGGTTATTTATGTGGGAAAACAGGCATCCCGCCACGCGATGTCTCAGGACGGGATCAACGCGCTTCTCGTGGAGAAGGCTCTGCTCCGGGAGACGGTAGTGCGGCTTAAAGGCGGCGACCCCTATATCTTCGGAAGAGGGGGAGAGGAGGCTGCCTATCTTGCAGAGCGGGCCATTCAATTTGAGGTTGTCCCCGGGATAACCTCGGCCATCGCGGTCCCGGCCTATGCAGGTATCCCCCTGACATACCGGGGTTACGCCTCGACCGTTGCATTTATCACCGGGCACGAGGATGAGCGTAAAGAGGCTTCGGCTATACGATGGCACGAGTTGGCGACCGGAATCGATACCCTTGTATTTCTTATGGGAATGAAGCATCTGGGGGAGATCGCGCGGAGACTGATCGAGGAGGGCAGGGACCCTGATACGGATGCCTGTGTAATCCAGTGGGGCACTTTGCCAACCCAGAGGTCCGTCACCGGGCCGCTTAAGGATATCGAACGGTTGGTTGGAGAGGCGGGAATAAGTCCGCCGGGAATAATCGTGGTCGGCGCGGTCATAAGCCTGAAGGAGAAGCTCGGATGGTTCGAGAGGCGGCCCCTTTTCGGAAAACGGGTGGCGGTTACCAGGGCATCTCACCAATCAGCAAAACTGGGTGAATTGCTGGTGGAAAGAGGGGCCGAGGTAATCTATGCGCCCACCATAGAGATAGTACCCATCGAGCCCAACCTGCCTTTATCGGCAGCCATAGAAGGGCTGAAAGACTACTTTTGCATAATCTTTACGAGCGTGAACGGGGCCTCAATTTTTTTTGAAGCCCTTCGAAAGCAGGGAAAAGACTCAAGGAGCCTGGGGCCGGCGAAGGTCCTTCCCATCGGCACGGCAACCGCGCGATTCCTGGAGAGCCGCGGCATTGTGCCGGACCATATGCCTCACGAATTTACCCAGGAAGGGATTGTGAGGGTTCTCGACGAGGTGGGGGTGAAGGGGCGCAGGTTTCTTCTGCCCCGAGCGGAAGAGGGGCGGGATGTGGTGACGAAATATATACAGGATGGAGGCGGTGTCTGCGATCAGATACCCATATATAGAACCGAACTCCCCCGGCGGCCGGAGGCTTTTGCCTCGAAACCGGACATCATTACCTTTACCAGTTCATCAACGGTGCGGAATTTTATGACCCTCTATGGCGCGGATGTTCTGAAAGAAGGGCTTATCGCATCCATCGGCCCTATTACTACCGAGACGTTGCGGAAATACGGGATCGAGCCTCATATCACCGCTTCGCGATATGACATCCAGGGGCTCGTGGATGCCGTTACCCTCGATGCACTGCAGAGAAAGGACCTATAGAAGAGAAACTTTCACACGGTTCTTTTTGCCAGTTTTTGGGGAGGCTGGATGAGACCGGACGTTGAAGAGGCATCGGGTCCGGTCCCCTGAAGCTTTTAGGCTTTGATGTCCTTGACTTTTCGCTTCACGATCTTTCCCTTGTCGTGGGGAAAATCAGCTTTGATATAGACCGTCTTCTCAAACAGAGTCTCTACTATCCCTTCCATCTCTTTCTTCGCAAAAGCAAATTTTACTTTGTCTCCGATTTTCATTTATCCTCCAGTCTGTCCCGCGCTTGTCGTCTCGGTTTTAGTTTTAGTTTCCGTTACAGTCTCCGTCTTTGTCTCCGTGACTGTTTCAGCGGCTGATTCTTCCTTTTTCTCCTTGTGCTTGCCCCCGACGGAATCCACGGGCTTTTTATAATCGGTTACATACCACCCTGTACCCTTCAGATGGAAAGAGCACTGGGAAATCAGCTTCGCAAGCGTGCCCCCGCAGGCGCGGCATTCGGACAGAGGGTCATCCGCGATCTTTTGAAATATCTCAAAAGTCTTTCCGCACTTTGTGCACTTGTACTCGTAGATAGGCATAACTCATCCTCCAAAAAATCACATGTTCTATTAATATAATCCGATTTCACGGCCCCCGTCAAGAATAGTTAAGGAACCGCGGCCTTGCGCGCCGCGAACAGGGGGTGCGGCTTCTGGAGGCGGCCTTCTTGTCTCTAGACTTTGGCGGACAGGAGTGATAAGATTCAACATCGCGAATTCCATCTTTAATCAGGTTGCAAGGGTTTGCGGGTTGAGGTATAATTTCGGGCCGGTTTTCCGTGCATTCCCAGGTATCAGATTGGTTCCGGTAATCGCGCGAGGGCGGTAGCCTGTGCGAAGAAGGGCTGCGCCGCGAAAAGGATGTGCCTGTTTCAGAACAAAACATGGGAATTGAAACCATAGAACCCCACCTGACCAGCCACATAGGTATCATAGGAAGAAATGCGAGACGTGAGCGTAACGGCCACGGATCTCTGATCGTCTGGTTTACCGGTTTGTCAGGCTCCGGCAAGTCCACCCTGGCATACAGGCTTGAAGAGAGGCTCTTTCACAGATCGATAACTACCTATGTCCTCGATGGGGACAATATACGAATGGGACTCAATAAAGACCTTGGGTTCAGTGCTGCAGACAGGGAAGAAAACATAAGAAGGATCGGCGAAACCGCGAAAATATTGATGGATGCGGGGATCATCGCCATCACTTCCTTTATTTCCCCCTATAGAAAGGACCGGCAAGGGGTAAGAAAAATGGTCGAGAAAGAGGAGTTCGTGGAAATTTACGTGAAATGCCCTCTGCAGGTGTGCCGGGCTCGGGATGTAAAAGGTCTCTATGCAAAAGCAGAGCAGGGCATCATCACCAATTTTACAGGCATAGGGGATATCTACGAGGAGCCGGAGCACCCGGAGCTCGTCATAGAAACAGATAATACCGGAATTGATGAAGGGGTGGAGAAGGTCCTGGTCTATCTGGAAAGGACCGGATCCATTCCGATACTTGGGGGCGCATGATGGATCACCTTGAGCAGCTTGAAAATCTGAGTGTCCATATACTCCGGGAGGCGTACGCCAACTTCAAGAGCCTGGGGATGCTCTGGTCCATAGGCAAGGATAGCACCGTTCTCCTGTGGCTGGCACGAAAGGCCTTCTTCGGCCATGTGCCTTTCCCCCTTATACATATCGATACCCATTATAAGATACCTGAGATGATCGAATATCGCGATCGCCTTACCAGGGAATGGAAGCTCCAGATGATTTACGGAATGAATGAAGATGCCCTTTCGCGACGCCAGACGTTCCCTGACGGACAAGTGGACCGGATCACCTGTTGCCGGCTTCTGAAGACCGAGGCGCTCAAGAGCACCATCAGCGGTGAAGGGCGGCGTTACAGGTTCGATCATGAGAAGGGAGATTATGTAATAGACAGAAATACGGATGCTTTTACAGGAATTATCGTGGGCGTCAGATCGGACGAGGAGGGCTCGCGTTCGAAAGAGCGTTATTTTTCACCGAGGGACAAAGAAAACCTTTGGGATGTGGGGGATCAGCCCCCCGAGTTCTGGAGCCAGTTCAAAACCGATTTTAAACCCGGGACCCATGTGCGGATTCATCCGCTCCTCGACTGGACCGAGCTTAACATCTGGGAATATATCGAAAGGGAGCGGATTCCCACGGTCTCCCTCTATTACGACCAGGGGGAAGGGAAGCGATACCGTTCCCTCGGATGCTATCCCTGCACCTACCCGATTGATTCCGAATCCCGCACTATCGGGGAGATCATATTGGAGCTCAAAAGCGGTAAATTGAAAAACGTTGCCGAGAGGTCGGGACGGGCACAGGATAAGGATGACGGAGGCGGATTGGAGACATTGCGTCGTGACGGATACATGTGATGGTCCGCGCTCATTGGCTCTCCCGATTAGGGTGAATGATGAAAGCTGAAGAGGAACATATTAGTCTTGCCATTGTGGGACATGTCGATCACGGGAAGAGTACCGTGCTTGGAAGACTTCTCGCCGATACGGGCTCTCTGCCCGAAGGGAAGATCGAACAGATCAGGGCAAATTGCGAAAGGAATTCCAAGCCTTTTGAATATGCTTTTTTGATCGATGCCCTGAAGGACGAGCAGTCCCAGGGAATAACCATCGACTCCGCACGGGTCTTCTTCAAGACGAAGAAAAGGAATTATACCCTTATAGACGCGCCCGGTCATATCGAGTTTCTCAAGAATATGGTTACCGGGGCTTCAAGGGCTGAAGCCGCATTTCTCGTGATCGATGCCGAAGAGGGGGTCCGGGAAAACTCGCGACGCCACGGGTATCTGCTTTCGATGCTGGGGATCGCCCAGGCCGCCATTATCGTGAATAAAATGGACCTTGTGGGCTTCGACAGGTCGATCTATGAACGGATCGTTACTGAGTACACGGAATTTCTGGCGCGGATCGGGATTACGCCCCTCTGCTTCCTTCCCGCAAGCGCGAGGACGGGCGAGGGCATCGCGCATTTCCAGGGCTCGATGCCCTGGTATAAAGGACCTACTGTTCTCGAGGTACTCGACACCTTCATAAAGGAAGAACCGCCGACCGCAAAACCATTTCGCATGCCCGTGCAGGACATCTATAAATTCACGGGTTTCGGCGACAGCAGAAGGATTATCGCGGGAACCGCCCTTGCGGGTTCCGCCCGGATAGGCGATGAGATAGTATTCTATCCCTCGGGTAAAAAAGGCAGGATCAATACGATCGAATCGTTCAATACGGAAGCGAGGACGGAGATTCAGGCGGGCCAGGCCTCAGGTTTCACTCTCGATGAGCAGATATATGTAGCCAGAGGTGAACTGGCGGCCAAGGCGGGCGAGTCGAGGCCCCGGGTGACGACTCGTCTGAGGATCAATCTGTTCTGGCTCGGCAAGGAACCGTTCCGTAAGAAAACCGAATATATCCTCAAGCTGGGTACATCCCGGGTAGCAGTATTCGTAGAGGAGATAACGAGGGTCGTGAATGCATCCGATCTTCATTCCGATACCGACAGGGAAATGGTGGAAAGGCACGAAGTGGCCGACTGCATACTCAAGTGCAATCGCGCCGTGGCCTTTGACCTGTCCCAGGATTCGGCCCTCACCGGTAGGTTCGTGATCGTAGATGATTACGAGATCTCGGGCGGAGGCATTATCCGGGAAGCCCTTGAGGATAAACAGGCATGGGTCAGGGATAAGGTCTTTGAGAGGGAGTATAAATGGGAGAGAAGTGCCATTTCCCTGGAGATGCGGGCTGAAAAGTATAATCAGAAGCCGACGCTGATCATTATCACAGGACAGAAGAACGCCGGGAAGAAGCCCGTGGCGAAAGCCCTGGAGGGCAGGCTTTTCTCCGACGGCAAGATTGTCTACTTCCTGGGCATCGGGAACGTCCTCTATGGGATAGACGCTGATATCAAAGGGACGGGGAATAAGAGGGAGGAGCACATCCGGCGCTTGTCGGAGGCGACGAACCTTCTCCTCGATGCGGGCGTCATCGTGTTGGCCACTGCCATCGAGCTTACAAGGGATGATCTGGAGATAATAAGAACGGTCATCGAGCCGGAGCGTATCGGAGTGGTCTGGACGGGCGATCCGGTGACCACCGATATCCCCTGTGACCTAATTATTCCCGAGCCGAGAAATACGGAAGAATCGGTCAGTTTGATAAAAACCCTGATGCAGGACCGGGGGATCATATTCAGACCCTGGTAGGCCTGCAATATAGCCGTTTCCACACTCGTCCGATCTGTTCCCAACCAAGAATGGTTAACCGCAGAACAGCGATATTTTCCCGTTTGTTGACGCTCATTCTTCCCATGGACTGGGGAGCGGCAACAAACGGTCTAAAGAGATATTCCTCCAATACAGGCTGGCTCCTTTTCGAAAAAGCCTTTGCGGCGTTCCTCTCTTTTCTGGTCGGAGTGTATGTAATACGATACCTGGGGCCGGTTAACTTCGGCATATTTAGCTATGCATTGAGCTTCGTAAGTCTCTTTTCAGGCGTGGCGGCCCTGGGTCTCGACAGCATTGTGGTTCGCGATTTAGTCCAGAATGAAGACCGGAACGATGAGCTTCTCGGCACCGCGTTCGTGCTTAAACTCTTCGGTGCGTTGCTTGTCCTGATAGTCCTTCTCTCCATACTTGCATTCAAGCCTTACGATAGCCTGACGAGCTGGGCAGTATTTATCATCGCCTTTGCATCCGTATTTCAATCGATTTTTGTGATAGATTTCTTCTTTCAGTCCCGGGTTCTGTCGAAGTATCCCGTATGGGTGAGATGTTTTTCGTCGGTCATTGGATCGGCGTTCAAAATTATCCTGATCTTCAACCATGCCTCTCTCATCTGGTTTGCTTTTGCGGTGACACTCGAAAACAGCGTGATGGCACTGGGATTTATCATTGTATATAAAAAGCTTGGCGCCACCATGCGCTTGTGGCGGTTCAGGACCGTGACGGCAACAAGGCTCCTTAAAGATTCGTGGCCTCTCATTCTATCAGGCGTTGCCATATCACTTTATATGAGGCTCGACCAGGTGTTGATAAGGAGCATGCTCGATGCAAAAGCGGTCGGCATATATGCGGTAGCGGTAAACCTCACCGAGATATGGTATTTCATTCCGACTATTGTGGTAAGCTCCCTGTTCCCAGCCATAATAAATGCAAAGAAGGGAGACCCCGCGCTGTATTTGAACCTGCTTCAGAGACTCCACGACGTGTTTTTCATGATTGCCTTCGTAATAGGTATAGCCGTCTCCCTTTGCTCCGGAATAATCATCAACACCCTTTTCGGCGAGAGTTTCATGGGCGCCCGGGTGGTCCTCATTATATACATATGGTCCGTAGTATTCGTATTCCAGGGAGGGATCAGGGGCCATTTCCTTATTCTCGAGAATGAGCAACAGATCGGGCTCTGGTTCAGAATCCTCGCTATTCTGGTCAATACGGGGCTCAACCTTGTTATGATCCCGAGATACGGCATCGTGGGCGCTGCAGTGGCGACCCTTCTCTCTTACAGCCTGCCCGTCTATCTCGCCTCAATCTTTCACCCCGTACTGAGGGTGAACCTTCTCATGTGCCTGAGATCCTATATCCTCCCTTTCCGGCTCGCCTATTATGGGAGAAGTGTCCTTAAATGATCGTGAACATCTGCTGCAGCGGATCGTCGGGCAGCACTTTCTTCTCTAACCTGCTCAATAGGCATCCGGATATTGTATGCGGGGAAGAGATGGGCCTTTTTTCAAAACCTATCCTATACGATGACTTCGATCGTCTGAAAAGGTGGTCCTTTATAATTCGGAGGGTTGGGGTGCCGAGCAACCCCTATTTCGAGGACCGCTCTCTTCTCAGAAATCCGGAGTCTTTTTCGCTCACCCGGAGCAGGATTTGGGAGATGCTGGTGACGTCGGAGGATGGCCCGGCCTTTGTACAAAAGCTTAAAGTGCACATCTTTTCTCTTACGGGAAAGAAGATATGGGGAGAAAAGACCCCGGAAAATATTTACGCTATCGACCGGTTTCTCAGAGCTTTTGTCGATTCAAAGGTAATTCACATAGTGAGGGACCCCAGAGATACCATCCTCTCCCTGATGAGGCGGGGTCTTACCGTGGAAAGAGCAGCGGAAGTCTGGCTTACCTCCGTTGCCGCGATCTGGAAGCACAGGCAGGACCCGAGGGTGCAGGAGATCAGATACGAAGACCTTGTCCTGGAGACGGAAAGTACCCTTCGGCAGGTATGCGGACATTTGGGTGTGGAGTTCGACATGAGGCTATTTCTTGACAGCGGGGGCGAGAGCAGGGGCATCACGAGAGCCGAAGGGCTTGACACATGGGCCTCGAAGCCGTCAGAAGGTATTTCTGCAAATTCTATAGGCAAATACGATAAGAGCGGAGTTGTTTTACTGGATAGGGTATATTCCATGACCCTTACCGAGGGATTTGCGGCGCTCCTGGGGGCCCCCCGATTCACGCTGGCCCGGTTGGCCTCTGAGTATGGCTACATCCTCGACGACTCCCGGCACAAGTGCCTGGGGGGGCGAGTGAAACCGCAGAAACGGAAACTCCATCTCGCTTTGCTGGATGCGATGCTCGGAATTCCTCGTCCCGCAACCAGGGTAGTATACTGAATATATGTGCGGTATAACGGGATATTATCATTCGACCTGTTTGGGGACCGCCGATCTAAAAGCCATGACGGATGCCCTGAGTCACCGGGGCCCGGATGATGAAGGTCAATACTCGGATGAGTCCACGGGCACGGGCCTGGGCCATCGGAGGCTTTCCATAATCGATCTGAGCCCTTCAGGTCATCAACCCATGACCTATCGCGATTCACGGCTTTGGATAGTTTTTAACGGTGAGATTTACAATTTCCTTGAAATCAGAAGAGAACTGGAAACAAAAGGCCATTCTTTCGTGTCCGATTCCGACACGGAGGTAATCCTCGCGGCGTACACGGAATGGGCAACCGATTGCTTTTCTCTTTTTAATGGCATGTGGGCCGTTGCGATTTATGATGAGAAAAAGGGAGATCTCTTTCTCTGTCGTGATCGGTACGGGATCAAGCCTCTCTACTATTACACCGATAATCGCCAACTAATCTTCGGCTCCGAATATAAGTCATTTCTTGCCATAGCCGGAAAAATAGGATTGAAATGGGACGCAAGGGCGCTCAAGACTTCTCTCATTAGCGCATTTCAACTGGAAAGCTCCGGCCATACGCTTTTTGAGAATGTCTATAATCTGCTCCCCGGTCATTACCTGAAGATCAACGAATCGGGTATTGAAATGTCTCGCTGGTGGAATACGCTTGATCATCTGGTCGAATGTCCCCGAAGCCTTGATGATCAGGCGGCTCTTTTCCGGGACCTCTTTATCGATTCCTGCCGGTTGAGGCTACGAAGCGACGTCCCTGTCGGCACATCGTTGAGTGGGGGACTCGATTCGAGCAGCGTCCTGGCAGCGGTCTCTCTTCTCGGAAATCAAAGGGGCCGCGCCGAGCGCAGCGCTGAAGATTGGCAGCGCACGTTCATCCATACCTTCGACGGCACGGCGCTCGACGAAAAGCACTATGCCGACATGGTGGCAGACAGTGTAGGGGCGAAAAAGATTTATGTCTCTGCGGAACCGGAAGATTTCTGCCGCCATGTCGATGATGTCCTTTATTCTTTTGAGAGTATTTATGAGGGAATGCCGGACAGTGCATGGCGTGTGTATCAGGCACAGAGAAAGAACGGGGTGGTGGTATCCCTCGACGGTCACGGAGCGGACGAGGCCCTCGGCGGCTACAACTGGTATCTCAGCTCCGCAATGGAGAACCGCCCGGTTCTTTCCCGCTCTTATTGGTCGTTGCTGCGACAGCAGAAAGAGATGTACGGCACCTCGGTACCCCCTCTTTTCGCCCTCAAGGCCATACTCAGATCTATCCCCCTCGCGAGACAGGCATATCGGTGGGCGGCGCGTTCCGTGACCGTAAATCCCCTCGTGCCTGATTTCATGTCACGGGCCGCGCGGAAGATTGAGCCTTATCCCGAGGTGATCTCTTCTCTTCCGGATGGCTTCGGTGCATTGAACAGTGTCCTCTATCAGGATTTTCACCATCTGATCCTCCCGAGGATTCTCAAGAATTTCGATACCGTGTCGATGGCGCATGGGGTGGAGGTGCGGATGCCCTTCATGGATTACAGGCTGGTGAACTACATCTTCTCCCTGCCCGGGCAGAGTAAGATCGGCGGAGGCTATTCGAAGCTTGTTTTGAGGCAGGCAATGGCAGGCTTACTCCCGGAAGAAATCAGGCTGAGAAAAACGAAAATAGGTTTCAATTCGCCCTTGCCGGACTGGCTAAAGGGCATCCTGCGTCCGTGGGTAGAGGACGTTCTCGGCAGCGAGAGCCCCCTGCGGGGACTAATCGACATGGGGAAGCTTGGGGAATACTATTCTGCCAAAGTAGCTACAGGTAAGATCGGATGGGATGAGGGGCTCACCTTCTGGAAATATCTCAATGCCCTAAGGCTGACAAAAATAATGAACGGTGTGAAAGGAGCGTTTTAATGGAAAGACTGACTATACCCTTCGTGGATCTAAAGGCCCAGTATCTCTCTATAAAGAGGGAGGTCGATGAGGCCATTGAAAACGTGATTGCAAAATCCTCGTTTATAGGAGGGGATTATGTGAAATCCTTTGAGCGCAATTTCTCCGCTTATGTTGGAGCCAGACATTGTATCGGCGTAGGTAACGGGACGGACGCACTCGCAATTTCCCTCAAATGCGCGGGAGTGAAATCCGGGGATGAGGTGATAACTGCTGCAAATACCTTTATAGCCACCTCGGAGGCTATTACCCTCGCGGGAGGACGGCCGGTCTTCGTCGATTGCGATCCCGTGACCTTCAACATAGATGCCCAAAAAATTGAAGAACGCATTACCGAAAGAACGAAGGCGATCGTTCCGGTCCACCTTTATGGGCAACCGGCAGACATGGAAGGGATAGGCATGATCGCGAAGAAACATAACCTCAGGGTAATTGAAGACGCTGCCCAGGCGCACGGGGCCTCCCTGGGGGAAAGAAAAGTCGGCACCCTCGGCGACTGCGCATGCTTCAGTTTTTTCCCCGGGAAGAATCTCGGTGCCTATGGGGACGGCGGGGCCGTGGTCACGGACAACGATGATCTCGCGAAAATGGTGCGGATGTATGCGAACCACGGCAGATTGGATAAATTCGGCCATGAATTCGAGGGAACGAATAGCAGGCTTGACGGGCTTCAGGCTGCAATCCTTGATGTGAAGCTGAAGCATCTAGAAGAATGGACGGCCAGGAGAATCGCCGTTGCAGGGGCATATGATAGAGGGCTCGCCGGAATATGTGTCACTCCGGAAAAGCGCGCGGGGGTGAAGCACGTCTATCATCTTTATGTAATAAGAGTAAAAGAGAGAGAGAAGGTGAAGGCTGCCCTGGAAGAGCGAGGGATCGCGACGGGGATTCATTATCCTATTCCTCTGCCCTATCTCAAGGCGTACGAGTACATGAGGAGCACGCCCGAGGATTACCCAGTCTCTTATTCAATGAAGGATCAAATTCTGAGCATCCCCATGCACGGGAGCATGACGGAAGAACACGTGTCGTACGTTATAGACCAAATAAAGAATGTTCTGGGATTTTAAGGGGGAATGATGGAGACGTTGACGGGTTCGAGTAAGGAGACTATCAGGTTCGCTCTTATCGGCTGCGGGTCGATCGCGGCAAAGCACGCCCTCGCCATCGGGCGACTAGAGAATGCGCGACTGGTGGGAGGTTATGATGTCGAGGCGGGAGTGGCCAATGCATTCTCCTCAAAGCATGGGGTCCCTGTTTTTGAGAGTATTGAGGAGATGGTCGGGAAGACGGACCCCCATGTGCTGTGCGTGCTGACGCCCTCAGGGTTGCACGGCGAAAACGTGCTTGAGGCAATCAGGTTTAACAGGCATTTCGTGGTGGAGAAGCCTTTGGCCCTGCGTTTGGACCAAATCGACCGCATTCTCGAAGAGTGCGACAAAAGACAGCTGAAGCTGTTTGTGGTACAGCAAAACCGGTTTAATCCCCCCATAAGAAAGTTAAAAGAAGCAATGGATGGCGGCAGGTTCGGAAAACTCGTGATAGGTACGGTGAGGGTCAGGTGGAAACGCGATCAATCTTATTACGATCAAAGGCCCTGGCGAGGTACGTGGAGTAACGACGGAGGCGTGCTTACCAATCAGGCGAGCCACCACATCGACATGCTTATATGGATGATGGGCGAGGTCGAGAGCGTAATCGCCAAGACGTCAACCAGGTTGGTCAACATTGAAGCTGAGGATACGGGTGTGGCGGTCCTCAAATTTCGAAATGGCGCTCTCGGCATCGTAGAGGCCACGACAGCGGCAAGGCCCAGGGACCTGGAGGGGTCGATCAGCGTTCTTGGAGAAAGGGGCACCGTTGAAGTAGGGGGGTTCTTCATGAATGAACTGAAGATCTGGGAATTTACCGATTCTCACCCTATGGATGAGGAGGTGCGACGAGAATACGGGAAGGTGCCCAACGAACAGGCGTGGAACCACACAGAATTTTTCAGAGACGTGGTATCGAGCTTGCTCAATGGGACAAAGGGATTGATAGACGGAATAGAGGGGCGGAAATCAGTGGAACTGATCAATGCAATTTACGAGTCGGCGGAAACAGGCAAGGAGGTTTTCCTGAGATTCTCCCCAAAAAAATGCCGTCTCGGTGAGGTGGCTGATGTCGATAAGTAAGAGTGCGATTATCTATCCTAATGTGAAACTGGGACAAAATTGCATCGTGGAGGATTTTGCGATCATAGGAGCAGTGCCCAGGGGGTATGAGGCGGGAGATCTGGAAACGGTCATCGGCGACAATGCGGTGATCCGCTCACACACGGTTATCTACGCCGGCAATAGGATAGGCGACAATTTTCAGACGGGCAATAAGACAAATATCAGGGAGCTGAACGTGATCGGAAAAGGGGTGAGCATCGGAACCCTTTCCATAGTGGAGCATCACGTGTCGATCGGCGACGGGGTCAGCATTCACTCTCAAGCCTTTATCCCCGAGTACACGATTCTGGAAGACGGGTGCTGGATAGGACCTAACGTGGTAATCACCAACGCAAGATATCCCAAATCAAGAAACGTGAAGGAGACCCTTAAGGGGGCTCATATCAAGCAACAGGCCATGGTCGGAGCCAACAGCACGCTTCTGCCGGGCGTGGTGCTGGGCATGGGTTCCCTTGTGGGAGCCGGCAGCGTGGTGACGCGTGATGTGGGGGAAAAGAACGTCGTGGCGGGAAACCCCGCCAAAGTGATCAATTCCATCGATAATCTCCCCTATACGTTTTAAAATAGCGGAATTTCCACTCTCATATGCGAATATTTCTTTTTGTCGAATATTATTCCCATTATCTGAACGACTTTTACAAGAAAAAGAGCTTCGCCGATCTCCCCTACGATCAGCATTTATCATATCTGATCGACGATTACTTCGGCAGTTTCGGTTCATATCTCAAGTATTTCAGAGGTCTGGGACATGAGGTGGAACTTGTAATAGGCAACGATTTTCTCCTTCAGAACAAATGGCTCAAGGAGAGGGGCATAAAAAAGGGTGCCGGCCCGGCCAACAAGAAGGAGACCGTCCTTCTTCAAGTGCGTGAATTCAAGCCCCATGTCTTTTTCATGAGCAGCATGTACGAGTATTACGGAACTTTTCTAAAAGAGGTAGCCGAGACGACCCCGAACATTTTTACGTGGATCGCCGCGTCCTATCCGAAGAACCTCGATTTTTCGCATGTAAGGTGCGTAATTTCATCGGTGGAAGACTTCGTCGCTCGGTTTCGTAACTTAAAGGTCAACTCGGAAGTATTGAAAGCGGCATTTGACGCCGATATTGCGGCGCGCCTTGATAATAAAAGGACAATGGATGTCTCTTTTGTGGGCGGATTATCGAGGAGAACGCATGCGCGCAGGATGGATGGGCTCGAATATGTTCTGAAGAGCGGCATCGATCTCAAAACCTACGGCTACGGCCTCAAAAGGCAGCTCATCCCTTTTCGGCCCGATCCGATCCACAGGAGTTATGGGGGAGCGCTTTGGGGAATGGAGATGTACAGGGCCTTGAACCATTCCAGAATATCCCTCAATTTTCATATCGATTTCGTAAAGAACTGGGCAGGAAACATGCGCCTCTATGAGGGGACAGGGTGCGGGACCGTTTTGCTCACGGAGAGCGCAGAGGGCCTTGATGAGATGTTCGATGTGGGGAAAGAGATAGTGGTATATGATTCTTTAAACGATCTCGTAGAAAAGATAACATACTATCTTGCCCATGAAGCCGAGAGGGAAGCCATAGCCGCGGCAGGCCAGAGGGCGTGCATCGAACGGCACGGGTACGACAGAAGGATCGTCGAATTCGATGCAATTCTAAAGAAATATTCCACCTGACGGGGCTGCCGGTTCATTGCGGCCTATTGGTCCTCAGGGTGTGGCGAGCGCGAAAAAGGCCGACAGATAATTGCTCATGATCGATTTGAGAACTTCATATGATGCGCTCATGCGAATCAGGTTCCAGGTGACGGGAAAGAGGCCGTGGACCCGGGGATACGTGCCGTACCGGGACCGGTTCATATCAACCGTACTGCGGAGCGGCACTTTTGACCCCCGTGCATTGCCTCAAGGATATGGCGTGGGTCTTGACGAGCGTGCCATTGAATATCCATGGCTCTTCGCCAGGCTGCCCAGGGGAGCGGGGAGGCTCCTCGATGCGGGTTCCGTTTTGAATTATGATTTTTTGCTGACCCGTAACGATATGAAAGCCAAGAAGGTGTTCATCTCCACCCTTGCCCCTGAGAGCCGGGCGTTCTGGAAATATGGAATATCCTACGTATTCGAGGACTTGAGGGAGACGTGCTTCAGGGATGGTTTCTTTGATTGGGTGGTGAGTCTTTCGACCATCGAGCATATAGGTCTCGATAACACATTGATCTACACGAAGGACGGCTCCAAGAGAGAGAACATTCCCGACGCCTATTTGACCGCCGTCAAGGAGTATGGCAGGATACTGAAAAAAGGCGGACTCCTCTATCTCAGTTTTCCTTTCGGCGCATATAAGAATCATGGATGGTTCCAGGTGTTCGATGACCCCATGATTGACCGCGTGATCGATGTCTTCTCCCCTTCCTCCGTAGCTGAGCTCATCTTCCGTTATGAACCGGGGGGCTGGAAGATATCGAACCGCGAAGAGAGCGGAAGGGCGGTCTGTTTTGACGCCACCGCGCGGAAAAACTATAAGAAAGGCTATCCCTCCTTTTCGGAGGCAATTGCATGCCTGGAGCTTAAAAAATGATACCCGACCGCCTCCTTTATATGATTCGCAGGGCAGGCAGCTCGAACAGGCGTTGCAGGAAACATAAAACCGCCAGGTTCTACCGCAATACCTCGATCATCAACAATCTCGGTCAGGACAACGCGATTGTGATAGGGGCCTTTTCTCATGTAAAGGGGGAGCTCCTCACCTTCGGTCATGGCGGCGCCATAAAGATCGGGGAGTACTGCTATGTGGGGGAGAACACCCGGATATGGTCAGGAAAATCGATCACCATAGGGGACAGGGTACTCATTTCGCATAACTGCAATATATTCGATAACGATACCCATCCCCTCAACCCGAGGGAGAGGCATGAACAATTCAGGGAGATAATCGCGACCGGGCATCCCCGGGCCGTTTACCTCAACGACGAGGAGGTCGTCCTCGAGGATGACGTGCTTGTCGGTGCCAACGTAAGCATTCTCAAAGGAGTGAAAATAGGCAGGGGTGCGGTCATAGGGACGGGAAGCGTGGTAATCAGGGATGTGCCGCCTTTTTCCGTTGTGGTGGGAAATCCGGCAGAGGTAATAAGGGAGATCCCGCCGGAGGACCGGCAATAGCATGACCTGGGAAGAAGCAGTCGAGTGGCTCAAGTCCCAGCCGGATAAACAGTACCTTGTCGAGGCAGCCTATTATGACGAGCCTGCGGCGGAGGCGGCAAAGCGATTTGCCTCAGGCGGAGAATGGCGGGAGGTCGCGAGAATTCTGACGCCCTGGATGCCCGGGAAGGTCCTTGACCTCGGAGCGGGCAATGGCATTTCGAGCTACGCCTTTGCCCGCTCCGGATGCATAGTGACCGCATTGGAGCCCGATCATAGTTTCAAGGTGGGGGGCGGCGCGATAAAGACCCTTGCAGGGGAGACAAAATCGCGCATAGAGGTGGTGCAGGGCTATGGGGAAGAGCTGCCCTTTAAGGACGGCACATTCGATATCGCCTACGGAAGGCAGGTGCTCCACCATGCGGAGGACCTCAGGGCCGTGTGCCGTGAGGCGGCACGGGTGCTGCGGTCCGGGGGGGGTTTTCTCGCGACCAGGGAACATGTGATATCAAGAAAGGAGGACCTGCCCCGATTTCTCGAGAGTCACCCCCTTCAGGCCCTCTATGGGGGGGAGAATGCATTTCTCCTCGATGAATACACCGAAGCCATAAAGGCTTCCGGTTTCGCGATCGATTCCGTATTCGGGCCCCACCAGTCGCCCATCAATTATTTTCCCATGACTAAGAATGAGAAGGAAGAAGAGATAAGAAGGCTAATCTCAAGGCTCACCGGTTCTTTTATGGCACGTATTATTTGCGGCCCCGCTGCGGCGAGAAAAGGGCTCTTCCGTCTCCTCACGAGGGTGGATAATACCCCCGGACGTCTTTATACGTTTTTAGCGCGTAAAATCATATGAAAAAAAGGTTCTTATGGCCAGGCTCTCGGGGTTCATCGGCAGCCATAGGGCACCGTTTCCGCATTACCCGTTTGGGGTTCATGCCTGCCATAGGGTTCGAAGAGGGGACGCCACGCTATTCGCGATGGTCCCGGGACGAGGCGCTTCGTAATGGATAAGATCCATATCTGCCTGAAAAGCATCTTTGGCGATTCCTGGTTGGGCGGTTCCCTCTATATGCAGAATCTCGCGCGCGCGGTGGCGAGTCTTCCCCGGGAGGAACGGGAAGCTATCCTGCTGAGCGTGGTGGTCCGTGCGAAAAAGGGAGAAGGGGAAAGGGTGTTCGGCCCATTTGCGGATACGGTATACGCAAATGGGCTGTGGAAGCTTGCCCTTTCCGAAGTCGCAAAGCAGGCCGCCCGTGTATCTTTTATGCGCGGGAAGCTCCTCAACCCCAGGCAATATGATTTTGTCTATCCGGAAGTGGCGGGCGCAGCGGCGCCGTACATCTGGGGAGGATGGATTCCTGATTTCCAATACCGTTACCTGCCACAAATGTTTACCCATACTCAAATAGACAGATTCGAAAGAGCATACTCCTCCGTCGCTCGAAATGCGGCTGTGGTAATCCTGAGCAGCAAATCTGCCGAGCAGGATTTTCAGCGCTTCTACCCCCATGCCGCATCGCGGAGTGCGGTTATGACATTTGTGAGCCCCATCGATCCGGAGTGGCTTCGACCCGACCCGACAGAAGCCCAGGCGAAGTACGGCCTCCCGGACCGTTTCTTCCTGGTGAGCAATCAGTTCTGGAAACACAAAGACCACCTTACCGTCATAGAGGCCGTAGGGAGGTTGAAAGAAAGGGGGACCGAATGCGTCGTCGCGTGTACGGGGAGTGTCGATGAAAAGGACGTTTCTTATTTTCAAAAGATCGGGGACAAGATTAAAAGCATGGGCCTCGAGCGTCGGATCCCGATCCTGGGCTTTATCCCCCGCATCGATCAGATACAGCTCATGAGAAGGTCTCTCGCCGTAATTCAGCCGTCTCTTTTTGAAGGGTGGAGCACGGTGGTGGAAGACGCCCGTTCATTAAGCAAGCCGATTCTCCTCTCCGATTTCCCTGTCCATATAGAACAGGACCCGCCGGACGCCTTTTATTTCCCACGAGGGGATTATGGGAAGCTTGCGGACCTGATGGCAAAGGCTTGGGACACATACGAGCCCGGCCCCGACCCGGAACGTGAAGCGCGCGCGCAGACGGCCAACGGGGAAAGACTTGTCGATTACGGAAGGAGATTTCTTTCGATCGTAAGGAGGGTCTTGAGCCGATGATTACCATATTCAGTTGCCCAAAACCCTTTCGCGGTCATGTTGAGATTATTCAGCGCAACGCGGTGCAGAGCTGGCTCAGGCTCGATCCCACGCCTGAAATCATTCTCGTGGGCAATGATGACGGGGTGGCGCAAGCAGCGTGCGAATACGGGGTGAAGCATGTCCCCAAGGTCGAATGCAATGAATTCGGCACGCCCCTCATCAGCTCCATATTCCACGAATCGGAGAAGGCTTCGACTCGTCCTCTCATGTGTTACGCAAATGCCGATATAATCTTTATGCAGGATTTTATGGAAGGGATTAAGAGGGTAACTGCAGTGAAGCCGGGGGCCCTCATGGTGGGCAGAAGGTGGAACGTGGATATCATCGAGCCTATCTCATTTGATGACCATTGGCAGGATGCGCTTTTCTCCCTGGCGAGGAGCCGGGGCGCCCTTTACCCTTATTATGCGATTGATTATTTCGTATTCCCGAAGAACGGTCTCGGCAGAATTCCCCCCTTCGCAATCGGTCGTCCCGCATGGGATAATTGGGTTATATACAAGGCCTGCTCGTCCGGCATGCCTGTAGTCGACCTGACAGAGGCAGTGACCGTGGTTCATGAGAACCACGACTATTCTCACCATCCCGAAGGGTGGAAAGGGGCTATGCAGGGTGAGGAATCGAAGCGGAATATTGCTTTGGCAGGAGAAGCGGCCCATGTCCATAGCCTTCTTGACGCACCATACAGGCTGACGGACAAGGGGATTGCGCGACGCTATCCGCCCCTTTACCAGCCTTTCTATCTGTACAAGCAGCTTGTTATCCTCTCACTCTATCTTCCGCCGCTTAAGCCCCTTGTGCGTCTTATCAAGGCAGCAGGGGCCCGCATATCAGCCCGCCGGTAGCATCCTACCTTTTTAAACCCGATTATTTTTAACTGATCTCGCCCGAAATATATGCCTTCGTCCTGTCGTCCCTGGGCGAGGCAAAGAATTGCTCCGCCGGACCGTGCTCGACAAGCTCGCCCATATAGAGGAAGAGGGCGTAGTCGGATATTCTGCGGGCCTGTCTCAGGATATGAGTGACGACGATGATGGTATATTTCTCCTTCAGGATCTTAAACCGTTTCTCGATGAGTTGGGCCGAGATCGGGTCCAGGGCTGAAGTCGGTTCGTCGGCCAGAATAACCTCCGGTTCCACAGCGAGGGCCCTTGCGAGGGCCAGCCTTTGCTGCTGTCCGATCGAAAGGCGCGAGGCCGGCGAGTGGAGCCTGTCCTTTACCTCATCCCATAGGCCTGCTACGCGGAGGTACGACTCGACCAGGAGGTCCATGAGCCCGCCCCTGGGAGTTTTTTTGCCTATAATGGAGCCCGGGGCGCCTGCGAGGGAGAGAAACTTTTGCTCCTCCAGATCCGAAAGCTGCTTGCCTAATTCCGATTCAGTCATACGGTGAATCCGCGGACCGAATGCAATGTTGTCGTAGATGGACATGGGGAGCGGATAAGGCCGTTGAGAAAGAAAACCCACCTTCTTTCTCAGTGCCAGGACATCCGCATTGGGGTCATAGGTGTTGACGCCGTCTATGAGCACGCTCCCTGTCACCTTCACGTCCTCCGTGAGGTCGAGCAGCCGGTTGAGACTCTTGAGCAAAGTAGTCTTACCGCACCCTGAAGGACCTATGATCGTGGTGATGCGGCTGTCGGGAATGTCCGCGGTGATATCATGGAGCACCTTGTGGTCTCCATAGCTAATAGTGAGGTTTGTGAGGCTTATATGGGACATAGATGATCTACCTACCTTACGATATGTTTGGAAAAGCGGCGTCCGAGAAGACGGGAGACGACGCACACGATGAGGATGATTACCAGAAGAATAAGGGCAGATGCATACGCCCGCTCCTGCACCTCGGGGCTGGGGGTCCCGATCTGAAAAAAGACCGCAAGGGGAAGAGAGGCGACCGGATCGAAAAGAGAGCGGGGAATGTAATCGGTGTACCCGGCGGTAAAGAGGATAGATGCCGCGTCGCCGATCCCTCGCCCGAATGCGAGGAGCACGGCGGTTACAATACCGGGGAGGGCTTGTCGCAAAATTACCGAAAAGGTAGTCTCGAGCTTTGTGGCGCCCAGGGCATAGGAGATTTCCTTAAGCTCCAGGGGTATCATGCGGATCACCTCTTCCATCGACCGCACCATGATAGGCAACATGAGAAGGGTAAGCACGATAATGCCCCCGAGGAGAGAGGCCCTCAAACCAAAATAGATCATGACGACGAAGCCGAAGGCGCCGTACACGATGGAAGGGGTGCCCCACAGCACGTCGAGGGTCAGTCTCGTGAAATTTGCAATGTGCCGGTTCGCGTACTCCTTCTGCAGGGCGAAGGCGGCGGGAAGGCTTAATAAAATCGAAATGATGGAGGCCCCGAGGGATAGATAGAGGGAGCCCACAATAGCGTTTGCGATGCCTCCGCCTTTTCCGAGATAATATCCGCCTTTAGGGGTTTCGATAAGCATGCTGAGGGTAAGGGCCGGCGCACCCTTCACTAAAATGATGAAGATGATGCCGGCGAGGGTGGTCAGCACCACCGCAAGGGATATTATCATGAGCGCCTTAAATAGGGATTCCGTAGCTCTTCGTGACCTCAATTGCCGTAATACCCCCTCTTCATGAGACGTGAAAGCGTGATATTGGCGCCGAGACTGAAGACGCCTACCAGGAAGAGAAGGATCAGAGACGCGAAAAGAAGGGCTGAGTCATAAAGGGGTATGGACATCATTTCGCCATAATTGTTCGCAATCAACGCAGGCAGGGGATAGGCGGGATCGAAGAGGGAAACAGGGATTTTCGCCACATTTCCAATCACCATAAGGACGGCAATGGTCTCCCCGAAGGCGCGGGCAAAACCAAGGACGATCGCCGCGATTATCCCGTGAAGGGACGCCTTCACTACCACGTGGCGGGCGGTCTCCCATTTTGTGGCCCCCAGGGCAAGCGCGCTTTCCCGCGCCTCCTTCGGCACGGCAGCAAGCACCTCCATGGTTACTGAAATGATTACCGGGGCGACCATGACGGCGAGTATGATGCCTCCGGAAAGAAGGCTATAGCCCGTGGTGGGCGAACCCAGAAGGCGGCCGAGCTCGTGGACAAAAGGTACCACGGCTATGACGCCGCAAAGTCCGTAGATAACGGACGGAATGCCGGCAAGGATATCGATCACAAGACGCACCAATTCCCTGAACCGCTTATGGGCAAATTCAGAAAGATAGATTGCGGAGAGGAGACACATGGGCACCGACAGAATCATGGCAATGGCGGTTACCTCGATGGTTCCTACTATATAAGGGAGGAAACCGAATTCCCCCTTCACCGGATGCCAGGAAGAGGAGAAGAGGAGGCGGCTGAGGGGGTGAGTCATCAATATGGGTTTAGATTTTATAAGGAGCACCGCCACCACAGCCAGCGCTAAAAGATTGATGAGAATAAGAGAAGAGCGGATCGATATTTTCGCCGCACTGTCCTTAAGGTACCGCCACTTCACGCCGGTCACACCTCCCGCCCTGAAACCGAGAGGCTGATCGTCTTTTTTGGTCCTGACCTCATTGGTCCATCTTCCGAATAGTATCTTTAATCAGCGAATCCTCGAGCCTGATATAGCCGACTTCATCCACGTATTTCTGACCTTCCGTGAGTATCCATTTTACGAAGATCTTTGCCGGTCCTTTAAAACGCTCTTTTGTGATAAGGTTTAATGACCGCGCAGGGGGGGAGGGATAAATGCCGGACATGACGGCTTTGATTGCCTTCTCCTTAGTGCTCAGATCTTCTTCAGGATCTACTCTTCCATTTCCGTTTACATCGACCGGAGGAACGGCAAGTCCCTTGATGGCGAGTCCTGTTTTGGAGTCATAGGCATAATTAAGATTGTTGAAGCCTAAAGCCATTACATCTTTCCTGACCGCATCCGCCACGCCGGGGTCGCCGTATACGCCGACTCCCTTCAGGTCTTCCTGATTTTTCCCGCCGAGGTAGGCGGCCCATGTCTCGGCAGCCCCACAGGAATCGGACCTTGTGTAGACCTGAACTTTATCCTTTGACGGTGTGCCTCCGAGCTCGCCCCACGTGAGGGCGCGGCTTTTAACCCAAAGATTTATGAACTGATCTTTCTTCAGCCCTGTCCGGGTCAGTATCTCTTTTGCCGCCGGATTCTCTGCATTCATAGTGGGGAAGACCGCGTCCTTTACCACAGGAACGAAAAAGCCTCCCTGCCGAATCTCTTCTTCTTTGATGTCCCGTGAAACCATACCGATATCGGTGAGACCCGCAAGGGCATCGGCCGCGCCCTTTCCCGCCCCGCCTGCCGAAACATCGATTCTGACGTGAGGATAGATCTTGTTGAACTCTTCCGCCCACCTCACCATCATAGGGTAAAGGGCCCAAGCGCCTGAAACGCGAACAGTACCTTTAAGTTGAATGCCCGAAGAGACTGCATCTTCCTTTTGTCCGCAGCCGGCGAGGCCCGAGAAGAGGAAAAAGATGAAGAGAAAGCAAAGAATGAGGGAGTGGGACGAGAGGAATTTGTGCCCTTCGGTTATCAAATGATATCCTCCTTGAGCAGATACCCGAGGATTGAGGTTCTTCTTTTGGACTGCACCTCGTGTTTATCGTGAACCATCGACGTCTCCGCCTTTTCGGTATATTGCATCTTGCGAGACATGGATGATGAAAGACGGGACAACTTTCGCTCAATGGTGTTCATAAAGCCTTTGAAACCCTGGAATGACTATTTTAGGTAATATCCATGAAACCTTATTTGAGCCTAACCTACCATACCCTCCTGAGGGTGTCAACGGATTTTTGGCCGCTCCGCTTTACCGGGACCTGCCCCTTGTCTGCGTGTGAACCTGTGGTATACTATAGCGCGGCCGAGCTTCCGGTTCGGCAATAAAGGAAGGAATATGAAGATATTAAATGCCGAATATATGAAGGGAGTTACTCGACCGGACGAGACCGCAGACGAGACTGTCCCCGAGGTCTCTTTTATAGGGCGGTCGAATGTCGGAAAATCATCGATGATCAACAGGCTGGTTATGCGAAAAGTGGCGAAGACCAGCTCGACGCCCGGGGCGACGAGGATTATCAACCTCTACAAGGTCCTCTATGAACTCGGAGGCGGCAGGAAGTCGATGATCTTTTCCGATTTTCCGGGATTCGGTTACGCCAAGGTATCGAAAGAGATGTATAAGGGCTGGGAATCCATGATCGGGGGTTATATAGCCGAAAGCCGGCGCATCCGTGACCTTATCTGGGTCTACGATGTGAGAAGGGATATAGACGATCTTGATAAGGCCCTGATAGATTGGGTTTTTTCCCTGGAACTTGAATTTTCGGTGGTATTGACGAAAATCGACAAAGAGACGAGAAGTAATGTAATGAAGAAGAAGATGCTCTTCTCGCGATATTTCGGCGAAAGCCGTGTCCTTACCTTTTCAGCAAAGGACGGCTATGGGAGAAAGGAGTTGCTCTCGCATATTGTGGCGGAACATTAAAGGGGCTTACGTCGCCAGCTATTTTAGGGGCTCACGTCGCCAGCTATTTTAGGGGCTCACGTCGCCCCCTCCACGGGCAAAGCCCGCGGAGCCTTCCCCTCTCGCTCGCGGTGCGAGCTAAATAGAAACAAGAACTCATTCCGTCGGTTATTTGCAGGGTCCTGCGTCGCCAGCTATTTGAACGGGCTCACGTCGCCCCCCGGCCTTAAGGCCCCTACTGTTGGTCCACGGGCAAAGCCCGCGGAGCCTCCCCTTCTCGCTCGCTAGGCGAGCTAAGGTGAAACAGAAAACAAGAGAAGGAACTCGTCGCCTTTAAGCGCCTGCTGTTGGTCCGGGGGCAAAAACCCGGGGTGCCTGTCGCTCGCGGTGGGAGCTAAAGTTACTTCTTTATTATCTGCTTTGCGTATTCGTTGTCGGACCTTTCGAGCTTGATCGTTACTTTGTCGCCTACCTTTATGGAATTCAGGTCGGTTTTTTTTCCTTTCACCTTGATTACCGTATCAGGGCCGATTATGGGTCCCACTGTGCGGGCGCCGTAACCTTTTCCCTGTACGATCACTATGGCCTTTCCTGCGGGATCTATGGCGGTAACTTTGCCTGTCGCCGTTTCCATTTTGGCCGCGGCGATTCCCGTAAAAATAAGAGAAAGAGCAACTACAGTAAGAATAGTCGATGCAATGCGTTTCATCCTGACCTCCCCTTCACATTTTTTCCGGTATAACCCCGGCATTACCTTCTTTCGCGCCCGACCCGCAAATTTGACTTATTACCGTAAGTCGGTGAGGGTGAATATGGATCTAAAACTATATCCTCCGGCCTCGATGGCAGCCTTCCCGCCTTCCAGGCGGTCGAGGAGGGCCACGATACCCTTGACCTTATATCCCTCTTTTTCGGTTACTTCTATTGCCTTAAGAGACGAGCCGCCCGTGGTGACCACGTCTTCGAGGATCACCACATTCATGTCCCTCTCGAGGTTCTTCCCGCCCTCTACCCATAAATTCTTCCCGTGTCCTTTGGGCTCTTTCCTGATGAAAAAGCCGAGGAGCGGATCCTTTTGCGCTGCCGCCCGGAGTACCACGGAGCAGACCAGGGGATCGCCGCCAATGCTCACGCCGCCCACGGCCTGGATTCCCGGTAATTCGCGCACCATCCGGTGCATGATGCTGCCCACGAGAGACATGCCTTCCGGGTTGAGAGTGGTCTCCTTGGCGTCGATGTAATAGGTGCTTCTCTTCCCACTCGTAAGGACAAAATCGCCCTCTTCGTAGGACAGATGCTTCAATAGTTCCAACAGCCGTTTTTCCTCGTTCATTTTCACCTCTTCACGAATAGTTCCATCTGCTCGAGCTCCATGCCCCACGGAAATTTCGATGGATAGGCGCCTGTAAAACAGGCATCGCAATAAGAATACTCTCCATTGTCGAGGGCCCTTTTCATCCCGTCCACAGTCAGGTACTTAAGCGTATCGGATTCCATGTATTTATTGATCTCTTCGGGCGAGTGAGAGGATGCGATCAGCTCGCCCCTTGAAGGCGTGTCTATGCCATAGAAGCAGGGATACTCCGTAGGGGGAGAGCTTACCCTGAAGTGGACTTCCTTTGCTCCGTATTGTCTCAGCATCTTTATGATCTTCCGGCCGGTGGTAGCCCTTACAATGGAATCGTCTATGACGACGATCCTTTTCCCTTTCACTACGTCCCGTACGGCGTTCAGTTTCAGCTTTACCCCGAAATGGCGGATCGACTCTTCGGGTTCTATGAAGGTCCTGCCCACGTAATGGTTTCTTATGAGCCCGAGCTCGAAAGGTATGCCTGTCTCCTGAGAGTAACCTATGGCCGCCCCTATGCCCGAATCGGGGATGGGAA
The DNA here is from genome assembly GCA_036504895.1 of Syntrophorhabdaceae bacterium. Lineage (NCBI taxonomy): Bacteria > Pseudomonadati > Thermodesulfobacteriota > Syntrophorhabdia > Syntrophorhabdales > Syntrophorhabdaceae > Syntrophorhabdaceae bacterium. The sequence goes on along the minus strand of DASXUJ010000119.1, from coordinate 19,476 downwards.
TCACCATATCGGCCTCCACATGAGTGTCCCTCGCCAATTCCCTTCCCAGGGCCTTTCTCACGGTATAGACGGTCTTGCCGAACATGAAGCTGTCGGGTCGTGCAAAATAGATATATTCGAAGATACAGCGTTTTTTATTCACCTTTTTAAAAGGCATATAGCTTTTTACGTCGTCATGGGTAATGTGGAGGATTTCGCCCGGCTCTATCTCCCGTAAGTATTCGGCTTCCACCAGATCGAAGGCGCAGGTCTCGCTGGAGACGACGTAGGAATCTTTGAGCCGGCCCAGCACCAGGGGCCGGAACCCGTAAGGGTCTCTCAGGGCGATAAGCTCCCGGTCCGTCATGACAAGGAGGGAAAAGGAGCCCTCCAGCCTTCTGAGGGCGGCAATGAGCCTGTCGAGGGTAGAGTTTTCGTGAGAGAGGGCCACAAGATGGATGATAACCTCCGTATCCGTGGAGGACTGAAAAATAGAGCCGTAACTCTCAAGCTCGTCTTTTATGATCTTTGCATTGGTGAGGTTTCCATTATGGGCGAGGGCGATGAATCCCTTTGAGTACTCCACCACAAGGGGCTGGGCATTGCCGATGTTGCTCGATCCGGCAGTCGAATATCTCACGTGTCCGATGGCCGAATTACCTTTCAATCGCCTGAGGGTAGTCTCATTGAATATATCCGATACGAGTCCCATCTGCCGGTGGGACAGTATGGCGTCGCCGTCCGAGCTTGCGATTCCCGCACTTTCCTGCCCCCTGTGCTGAAGTGCGTGAAGACCCAGATAGACAATGTTCGCTGCGTCCTTATGATTAAATATTCCAAATATACCGCACATTTATATCCCTTTTTCTTTTTTTCTCAGCTCTTCTTTGAAGAACCGAATGATCTCCGCATCAGTAAGATAAAAATTAACTTCCTTGAGCGATGTGGCCTTACTTTTGAGATAGTCGGTTACCTCCCCGACCATGATCTCGGCGCATCGTTTCTTGGGAAAACCGAAAATACCCGCACTTATGGCAGGAAAGGAGATACTCCTGAAACCTTGCTCGGCGGCCAGGGATAAGGTATTTCGGACGGCCTCCGTCAGTTTGCGCTCCTCATCCCCTTCACCCCATCTGGGTCCTACCGCATGAATTACGTGACGCGCCTTGAGTCTGCCTCCCGAGGTGAGTGCACATCCGCCCACGGGGACATGGCCTATGCGATTACTCTCCTCCTGTATGACTGGCCCTCCTTTTCTCGAGATGGCCCCCGCCACACCGCCTCCATGCTGGAGGTGCGAGTTTGCGGCATTGACGATCGCGTCCACGTCGCTTTCAGTGAGATCACCTTCAACGATCTTTATCACCCCATTATTTGCAATGAGAAGGTTGTCTGATTCCATGGCTTCCATAGAGGCCGCTGACGATCTGTGTATTTCCCGGGACCCGATCGACCACCGATTGCGATCCTCGTGAGGCGAAGGACAGGAGGCCACGCCCGGACTCTCCTTGGCGGTCAGGTTCATTTGTCGTTTAAATCGGCTCTCGTATATTGTAATATAAAAATCGCAAATGCGAAAGAGAAATGAAAATCTCGACCGGCCCGTGAGCGACCTCAAGGGGGTAGGACCTGCCATAACCCGTGGACTTGCAGGCAGGGCCATTCATACAATTGAGGACCTCCTCTTTTTCCTGCCCACCAGGTACGAGGACAGGAGGGAGATAAGGCCCATTTCGGAGATCGAAGAAGGAGAGCCGGCACTCATTGTCGCTCGAGTGCTCACCCAGGGCTCCCTCTCTTTCCGCAGGGGCGGAAAAGCCGGGTATCAGGCGGTGGTGACGGACGATACGGGTACGATCTGCCTGAAATGGTTCCACCATCCCCCTCGTTATCTCAAGGAAAGCGCCTCGAAGGGCACCCTTCTCCTGATATCGGGCAAAGTGACGCGTTTCGGCGCGCAAAGACAGATCGTTCATCCCGATGTGATGCCACTTGAAAACGAGGAGGAGTCGCGAGAGTACAAGGCCGTGATCCCACTCTATCCGGAGATCGAGGGGGTTAAACGGGGAATATTAAAGAGACTGGTGAAGAAAGCCTTCGAGGACCATGGCGCCTCTCTGGAAAGCCTCATACCCGTTGGAATCGAGAGTCGCCACAGACTGCCGTCACTCAGGGAGGCGCTGGAAGCGCTCCATTTCCCTCATGTCCCTCCTCCATTATCGGATGAAGATTTTGTCGAGCGAAAAAGGCTCATTATAGAAGAATTCTTCCTTTTCCAAGCGGCAGTGCTCCTTGAGCGGGAAGAGGGGAGAAGATTTCCGGGCATCAGGCTTGACATCAATAATGACCTTTACAGGGGGACCCTTGGAAACCTCACCTTCGATCTCACCACCGCACAACAAAGGGTCTTGGAAGAAATAGAAGGAGACATGGCGGGGTTGCGCCCCATGAACCGCCTGCTCCAGGGGGACGTGGGCTCCGGCAAGACGATTCTCGCCATCCTCGCATCCTGTATTGCGGTAGGAGACGGGTTGCAGGCGGCCTTTATGGCGCCCACGGAGATACTGGCCGAGCAGCATTACCTGACGGTCCACAGGATGTTCGAGGAGACAGGGGTGCCGGTCTTTTACCTGAGGGGCGACATGGGAAAGGAGAGGGAGGAGACACTCAGGCGAATGGAGTCCGAAAAGTCCTTCATCCTGATCGGTACCCACGCCCTTCTGCAAAAGGATGTCACTCTGACGCGGCTCGGGCTCGTGGTGGTGGACGAGCAGCACAGGTTCGGCGTGAGCCAGAGGAGGACCCTGAAGCAGAAAGGGTTCATGCCCCATGTCCTCGTGATGAGCGCCACCCCAATCCCGAGAACCCTTTCCCTGGTCCTCCATGGAGACCTCGACGTGTCGATCCTCGACGAGCTCCCCCGGGGCAGGCACCGGATCGCGACCCATGTCCTGCCCGATTCCCTGCGGTCTGAAGCGTATCGCATGATAGAGGCCGAGCTTGAGAAGGGCCGGCAGGCATACATGGTCTATCCCCTCGTGGAACAGTCCGAAAAAGTGGACCTTCTCGATGCCACGGCCATGGCTTCCCACGCGGAGACCCTCTTTCCCGGCAGAAGGATAGGCCTTCTCCACGGGAAAATGAAACCCCGGGAGAAGGAGCAGATCATGTCCGCTTTCAAGGCCGGAGAGGTGGACGTGCTGGTCTGCACGACCGTGGTTGAAGTCGGAATCGACGTGCCGAACGCCACCGTGATTGCCGTAGAACATGCGGAAAGGTTCGGTCTTTCCCAGTTGCACCAGCTCAGGGGGAGGGTCGGAAGAAGCACCTTTCCCTCGAAGTGCCTTCTCCTAACCCAAGCGAAACGAACGGAGCAGGCGTCGCGCCGCCTCAAAATCCTTGCCAAAACGAATGACGGCTTCCTGATTGCCGAGGAGGATCTGAAGATCAGGGGGGCGGGAGAGATGTTGGGGCTAAGGCAATCGGGTCTCACCGGTTTCCGGATAGGAGACCTCCGCCGTGACGGGGAAACGATGGCCCTTGCCCGCGAATTAGCCGCGGAGGCCCTGAAAGAGTGGTCCCATCCTGAAGCGGAGGAGATCAAGGCGATCTTTGCTAAAAGGTGGTCTCACGGCCTCAATGTTTTCGATATTGCATAATTTGACCGGCGCCCGATGGACTAAAGCGGCGGGGGAGACAGCCCCGGGTCTCTGTCCCGGGAAAATAAATCTGAAGGAGGACCTCCATGGAGGATGGGAGAAAAGCGAGAATAGTCTGCACCATAGGACCCGCCACACAAAGGGAGAGTAAAATTGAAGCCCTGATCGCGAGCGGAATGAATGTGGCGAGACTCAATTTTTCCCACGGGGATCACGCCTCCCATGGAGAAGTGATCGGGAAGATTCGCAGGGCATCGCTCAAGCTCGAGAAACCCGTTGCCATACTCCAGGACCTCCAGGGCATAAAGATCAGAGTCGGCCGGCTTCAGGGGGGCAAGGTAAAACTGACGGCGGGAGACCAGGTCGATATTTTAACAGGCGAAGGGTTGGGTACTGCAAAAGCCTTCTTCATCCCCTATCCCACCCTTATCGATGCGGCGAAGACGGGCGACGTCATTCTCCTCGACGATGGCATGATCCAGTTGAAGGTCCTTCACAAAGAAGGAGAGAGGCTTGTTACTTCAATAGTCGAAGGGGGCGTACTGAGGGAAAAGAAAGGGGTAAACCTGCCCGGGATGAAGCTCAAGGAGTTGTCTTTCACGGCAAAGGATAAGCAGGACCTCGAGTTCGGGCTTGCAATGGGGATCGATTATGTGGCTCTTTCTTTTGTACGGTCCGTGAGGGACGTGCGTGCGGCCAGGACTTGGCTCGCGAAGAGAAATGCGTCTATTCCCATTATCGCAAAGATCGAAAAAAAGGAAGCCATCGATGCCATCGACGAGATTCTCAAAGAGGTAGACGGCATCATGGTAGCCCGGGGGGACCTCGGGGTCGAGACTCCCCTGGAACAGGTTCCCCTCTATCAGAAGATGCTCATCGAGAAAGCCCGGGGGAACAGGAAGCTCGTCATTACGGCAACCCAGATGCTCGAGTCGATGACGGTCCACGAGAGACCGACCAGGGCGGAGGCCACTGATGTGGCGAATGCGGTGATTGACGGGACCGACGCACTCATGCTTTCCGAAGAGACTGCCTCGGGGAAGTTTCCTGTCCAGGCAGTGGAGACCATGGGCAGAATTATCCGATATACCGAAAGCTCCAGGGTGGGCCCGGGTGAACACCGGCCCTTCTCTTTCGGGCCGGACAGGATCTGCGAGATACCCGAAGCTATTGCCCATGCGGCGTCACGGGCGGCCGCGGAGGTAGGGGCGAAGTTTATCGTCGCTTTCACCACCACCGGCTTCACAGCCCACCTCATTTCTGAATTCAGGCCGGAAACACCCATAGTGGCCTTTTCTCCCTACGAAAAAGTGGTGAACCGTATGGCCCTTTATTGGGGGGTCCTCCCCTATCGCGTGGAAAGCCTCGAAACCTCCGAAGAGCTTGTAAGGCGCCTCGATCGGGAGCTCATCGAGTTAGGATACGCGTCTGTGGGCGACAAACTGGTGATCGTGGCGAGCCTGCCGCTGCTCGTGGGAGGTACGACTAATTTTATAAAGATTCATGTGCTGGAGGGCCGTTAGGGGGAATTCGAAGTATATCCGAAGATTTTGATACCTTTGTTTGTCCGGGTCCGGGAAGGGTGGCCGGCAGCGCGGCGCAGGATTATCTAAAAAGCTTAACCCTTTAGAGAAATGGCTGAGAAATTGTAAGCGAAAATCTCACGAAATAGATGCACCCCATACCTGAAGGGGGGGTGGCAGGGGTGCAGCCTATTTCAGTGAGCGGTCACCCTCCATTCTGAAATACCAAAGGATGTGTCGGAGGGATAATCCACTAAACTTCGACCGGTTAAAAATCGGTACCTCACTCAGTGAATCGGCTTACGGATGTCCGGTCTTTTGAAGTATTCGCACGGTGCGAACATCCGTATGCCACCTCATCTGTTACCCTATAAGCATATCAAATCGATGAAAGTGTGAAAATAGGTTGATTTCTGATTTATATGTCCGAATTTGTCCTACAAATAGGGAGATTTATTCGACCAGAAGGTTTTTTATCGCATAATGGGTGACTTCGGCATTATTTTTGAGACTCATTTTCTCAAGGATACGGGCCCTGTAGGTGCTGATCGTCTTCACGCTCAGGGATAATTCATCTGCGATATCGCTTAACCGCTTACCTCCGGCGATCAGGAGCATTACCTGGTACTCCCGGTTCGACAGCTTAAAATGAGATGCCTTTCCGCCGTCCGTCTCCAATTCGAAGGCGAGGCGCTCGGCCAGGCTGGCACTTACGTATTTCCCCCTATTGAGAATGGTTCTGATGGCTTTTACCAGTTCTTCGGGGGCACTCTCTTTGGTGAGATAGCCCGCGGCCCCGGTCCTCAGTGCCCGCACCGCGTACTGGTCTTCCGGATGGATGCTTAAGACGAGGACGGGCAGTTTAGGGTATTTCTGTCTCAGCTCTTTCAGTACGTCCAGGCCGCTCCGTCCGGGCATCTTGATATCGAGGATCACGATATCCCAGGTGCCCTTTGTCATGAGGGCGAGCACTTCATTGGCGTCACTGGCTTCGCCGGGTACCGCCATATCGGGCTCGTCGGAGAGTATCTGCTTCAGGCCCCGTCGCACGATGGGATGGTCGTCGGCAATGAGAATTCTTATCATGAGAGACACTCCCTTCCCCGCACTCCGGCGCAGGTGCACCCATGACGGTCCGGCAGCACAGACTCACCGCCTGCGTGATCACCTGTTGCCGTGATGGTGTTCATTCGCCTAATCGCCAAGGTAGGTATCCCGGGTGATCTCGATTTTCTCACCCGCCAGTTTCAACGCAAGCCGCTCCCTATCGACGGCGAATAAAGGGCTGATCTCTACCCGGGCGCCGGGCGCCACGGAGACCCCCGAATCCTCGAGCCATTTCCGGAAGAGCCTGTTCATAGCCTCCGAGGCGGTGCGGGGTGAATCGGGGCCCTCGCTATTCTTGACAGGGGAGAATTCTTCTTCCCTGGAGACTTCAATGGCGCATGTCTTTCCCGCAAAAGGTATGGCATCGAATACAAAAGTCTCGAACTTCCATCCTTCGGCCCGTTCAAAGCCGCCCTCAGGCTTCCACGCATCGACAGGCCTTGAGGCGCGGTGGTAGGGAAGGACGAAGCCGTGGGAATTCAAGCGTCTCACGAATTCGAGGCTGAGGATATGAATTGCCGTATTCCCACCCCAATAAAGGATATTTCCCTTGTCGTCCAGGGCTTCCATATGTTTGCCGCCGAGGTCGCTATATTCGACTATGGCTTCCTTGCCGCCCACCGTAACATAAACTCCTACTTTTTCCTCGATATTTTCACGCCTCACCACCTTCGTACTCATCTCCGATCCTTTAAGGTGATGATAGCCGAGGAATACCGGGTCGGCCATTCTCACCAGGGGGTTGTCTACCTGACAATAAAAAAGTTCGGATACACCCCTGGACATGAGACGGTCAAGGAGGCCCGAGTCGTAAATGCCCTTCAAAGAGCCTCCGTGTCCATCGGGATTTGTGAAGAAATGGGTTTCATCTTTTAAAAGAAATTCGCCCTCGGGCGTGACGGTAGGCAGCATTCCCTGCTGAAAAAAATCGACATTACCGGATTCGAGGCCGAAATATCGATGGGAATCGAAGTATTTCCTCGTATCGAGATCGTTCTCCCGGCTGGTCATGATAACGAGAGGGATGGGACATCCGTAAAGGAGGGACATGGCTTTCAAGGACTCGCAGAAGAGGCGGAAAAGCGTTTTTCCTTTGATAGGGGAAATAGGGAATGCGCCTTTAGGGCCCTCGAATCCGAGGCGCGAACCCTGGCCTCCGGCGACGATGAGCACTGCTACCTTGCCTTCACGGAGGAGGGTCTCGCCCGCACGGAGCGCTTCTTCTTTTCGTGCGATCCCCTCGGCGGTGCGGGGAATGGTCAGGATAGGCGCCGGATCAATAGAGTCTGCCCCGGCAGCGCCTGCTTTTGTCTTGAGAGAATCACCGTAAAGAGAAAAGGCAAGGTCGAAATCAAACTGACCCGATTCTTCCAGAAAGACGACTTTCTTCTCCTGCGAAAGAGAGGCGTAGTGAGCGAAGATTGAGGACTGTCGATATTTTCGCAACATCTGAACCAGTATTTCTTCTGTCATTTTGGCCACACCCGTTGATAGGATTCCTTATCGATATCTCAATTTCTTATATTTTTACCATTTTTCCGAAGGATTTGAAAGAAAACATGGGCCCCGCACCGGGCGCCCCTGTCTCTCCGGCGGTATTGCCTTAGGCGGACCGCTTTATGTAACCCGAAATCCTTTGGTCTTTTCCGCTTTTAGTCTTTTCTTTATGGCCGTTTTCCTATACAATTATTAAGAACTATCGACTCGAAAGGGGTGAAAAATGCGTGCCTTCCTGAGCGTGCTCTTTTTGATATTAAGTATTTTTACTCCCTGGCACAATGTCTGCCGGGCCATAGGCGACCTCGGGATAGAAGTGGAGAGGGTATCCGAGGGAGGGGGCATTGACAAGTGCAGGTATTGCGGAAGGTTGATTAATGTGGGAAGAGTCCACCAGGATGCGGAATTGATCGTGAAAAACCAATTGCAATCGGCCCTGACGGATAAGGATATGGGGTTTCTGGAAGGTACTGCAAGAACACAGTATATCAACGTGCTTATTTACAGGTTCGAGGAGCGGCAGGGCGGTGATTTTGCGGTTGACAGGCCGGCCCGGGTGGGATTTCACATGCATCTTATCAATAAAGGCGTCATGAAACGGGTGTTTGTCTATGAAGAAGACCAACAAGCCCTTATGGATAACCTTTTGACTTTGGGGAAATTTATGAAACGCGGCGGGAAATGGGTGACGGTGGAAAGGCTTTCGGGAGACGGAATCACGAAAGGGCTCGATAATCTCCTTGAGGTGGTGGAATGAAAGCCTTATTTGCCATGGACTTAATGGGCGGGAAGTGTGTCCGTCTCATGAAGGGCGATTTTACGAAGGTAACTGTGTATAGCGATGACCCCGTCTCGAAAATCGAAGAGATGATGAAGAAGGGCGCCAGGGATTTCCATATCATAGATCTTGACGGCGCGCGGACGGGAACGCCTCACCACCGTGATGTGATTGAAAATATCGGTACGAGGGTGCAGGGCTATTTGGAAGTGGGCGGCGGTATCAGGACCGACGCTGAGATCGACTACTATACGAAATGTGGGGCTCAAGGGGTCATTGTGGGGACACAGGCCCTCGAGGACCCGACCTTTTTCGAAGGCCTTTCCAAATTCAAAAACGTGGTGCTCGGCCTCGACCTTCTCGACGGCAAACCCATGGTGAGGGGCTGGAAGGCCGCGGTGGATAAAGATGTGAAAGAGATCCTCGAAGGGGCGGAGAGGATCGGCATTATGGCCATCCTCTGTACCAGCGTCGCCAGAGACGGTATGCTTTCGGGGCCCGATTACGGGGGACTTGAGGAGATGATGAAAATGACCTCTATTCCGGTCATCGCGAGCGGCGGGGTCACGCACATCGATGACGTGAAGAAGCTCAAAGATATGGGCGCCTGGGCGACAATTCTCGGTAAGGCAGTATACGAGGGATTGATCGATATCGAGGAGGCGGTTGCCCTATGTTGACGAAGAGAATCATACCCTGTCTCGACGTGATGGAGGGAAGGGTAGTGAAGGGGACAAATTTCCTCGAGCTCCGGGATGCAGGCGACCCGGTGGCGAATGCGCAGAGCTACGAGGAGCAGATGGCCGATGAGCTTTGTTTCCTTGATATCACGGCGTCCCATGAGAAACGCAAAACGATCATAAAGGTAGTGGAGAAGGTCGCCCACGAAGTGTTCATGCCCCTCACGGTTGGCGGAGGCATAAAGAGCCTGCAGGACATCAGGGAGATACTCCTTGCCGGGGCCGATAAAGTAACGATAAATACCACGGCGGTGGAATTTCCGGAATTTGTGCGGGAGGCCGCGGAGGTCTTCGGCAGCCAATGCATATGTATCGCCATTGACGCGAAGAGGAAGGGCGATGGCTTTGAGGTCTTTACCTACGGAGGAAGACGGCCCACGGGAGTCGACGCGATAGAATGGGCAAAGAAGGTGGAGGAACTCGGCGCGGGCGAGATACTCCTTACCAGCATGGACAGGGACGGGACGAAAATAGGTTTTGATATCGAGCTCACCCGCATGATTTCGGAAAGAGTGAATATACCGGTAATCGCATCAGGCGGCGTGGGTACCCTGGAGCACCTTTACGAGGGGTTTGTAGAAGGGAAGGCCGATGCCGTGCTTGCCGCATCCATCTTTCATTATAAGGAGCACACGGTGATGGACGCGAAGAGGTATCTTAAGGGAAAAGGAGTTAACGTAAGGCTTTAGCAGAGGCTCGAGCCGAATGGGTGGATAATGATGGAAGAGATAAAATGGGATGAAAGAGGACTGGTCCCGGCGGTGGTCCAGGATGAGGGCACGAAAGACGTGCTCATGGTGGCTTACATGAATAAAGAGGCCTTCGACCTTACCCTCCAGTCCGGTAAGGCGCATTTTTACTCGCGTTCGAGAAACAAGCTCTGGCTCAAGGGGGAGAGCTCGGGCCATACCCAGGAAGTGAAGTCGGTCTTTATCGACTGCGACAACGATACGATATTGCTCATGGTGAATCAGAAAGTGGCTGCATGCCATACGGGATTCTGGAGCTGCTTCTACAGGGTGTGGGATAAAGGATGGAAAGTGGTAGGCACAAAGGTGTTTGACGACAAACAGGTCTATGGAGATAAGACATAAGGCCCTGCTCTTTTGTGTAAGCTGCGGGTTCATAGGCTATCTGCCTTTTGCTCCGGGTACATGGGCGTCGGCGTTCGGGGCGCTCCTGGCGTACCTATTCCCTTTTTCCTCACTTGCCGCTAATGTAATTTTTACCGCTTCCCTGTGTGTGATTTCCGTTATATTGATCAACCTGTTCAAGTCGGCAGAGAAGGACCCGTGCTACATCGTTCTGGACGAGCTGGTAGGCATGTACGTGACCATGACCGGCCATAGGCCGACAATAGTCAATATCGTCGCGGGCTTTGTCCTTTTCAGGTTTTTCGACATCGTGAAGCCTTTCCCCGTGCGCCAGGCAGAGGCACTGAGGCGGGGATACGGAGTCGTGGCCGACGACGTGGTTGCCGGAATTCTTGCAAACCTTGTCCTTCTCGCCATAGGAATGGTAATATGAGTCCGGAAGAGAAAGTCGGTGCCTTGCTCAGGGAAAAAGAGATGAAGATCTCCGTGGCCGAGTCCTGCACTGGCGGACTCTTAGCCAAGCTCATCACCGATATTGCAGGTGCGTCCGATTATTTTGAGATGGGAGTGATTACCTACAGCAACCGTGCAAAAGAAACGATCCTGGGAGTGCCGGGGGAACTGCTGGCACGAATGGGGGCGGTGAGCAACGAAGTCGCGGCGGCCATGGCCGATGGGGTGAGAAGACTGGCGTCGGCGGATATCAGCCTTTCCGTGACAGGCATAGCAGGACCCGGGGGCGGCACGCCCGAAAAACCTGTGGGTACGGTTTTCGTGGGTCTGGCGTGGGCGGGGAAGAGCCATGTCCGAAAATTTCTTTTTCAGGGAGACCGCGGCGAGATAAGGGCGAAGACGGCCGAAGAGGCCCTGAACCTCTTGTATGCCTGCCTTAAAGGAGAGCTTGAGTGAGGGCCTTTCTCGCAATCGAGATCCCCGACGACCTCAAGAAATATCTTTACGATGTGATTACCCGCATGGCAGCGCGGGCCAAAGGGATCCGGTGGGTGCGGCAGGAGCAGCTTCACGTCACACTCAAGTTTCTGGGGCAGATAGATCAGGAGACCGCCCTCAGGATCAGGCAGAGCATCTCTTTTATCGGTGCCGACTACAAGCCTTTTACGGCTTCCATAAAAGGGATAGGCGCTTTCCCCAACCGGAGGAGGGCGAGGGTAGTGATGGCCGATCTGGAAGAAGGAGCAGCCACAATAAAAGAGATTTTTGACGACATGGAAATCGGACTTTCCACTCTGGATATTGAATCGGAGGCGCGGGAATTTACGCCCCACATTACATTGGGGCGGGCAAAGATCCCCGGGCCCCTGCTCGACAGAGATATAGAGCCTTTGGAGAGAAGGCAATTTCCCGTGGAGAGGGTGGTGCTCTTTGAGTCCACCCTGAAAAAAGAGGGGGCCGTGTACACGCCTCAGTGGGACATCAAACTTGGAGGATAGAGCGTGAAAGAAGAGGCGAAAGAGGGTAACAAAGGAAGAGCCATCGATATGGCGGTCACCCAGATCGAGAAGCTTTTCGGTAAGGGCTCGATAATGAAGCTTGGTGAAAAGCCTATTGAAGCCATACCCGTGGTCTCCACAGGGTCGATCGCCCTTGATATGGCCCTTGGCGTCGGAGGCCTTCCGAGAGGCAGGGTCGTCGAGATTTATGGTCCCGAGGCGTCGGGCAAGACAACCCTCGCTCTCGAAGTAGTAAGCGAGATCCAGAAGACGGGAGGGACCGCGGCCTTCATCGACGCGGAGCATGCCCTCGACGTGGCGTACGCGAAGCGGATCGGGGTCAATACGGACGATCTCCTCATCTCCCAGCCCGATACGGGCGAGCAGGCCCTGGAGATCACTGAGATACTCGTGAGAAGCGGGGCGGTGGACATCATCGTTGTCGACTCGGTGGCGGCCCTCGTGCCCAAGGCGGAGATTGAAGGCGAGATGGGAGACGCCCATATGGGGCTTCAGGCGAGGCTCATGTCCCAGGCGCTGAGAAAGCTCACGGCCACGATCAGCAAATCAATGACCACGGTCATTTTCATTAATCAGATCAGGCAGAAGATCGGGGTCATGTTCGGTAATCCGGAAACTACCACTGGCGGAAATGCCCTTAAATTTTATGCGTCGGTGAGACTCGATATCCGGCGGATAGCGGCCATTAAAGACGGTCAGGAAGTGGTGGGAAGCAGGACCCGGGTAAAGATCGTGAAGAATAAGGTTGCCCCGCCTTTCCGGGAAGTGGAATTTGATATTATCTTCGGCTACGGCATATCGAAGGAAGGGGACCTGATTGATCTTGGGGTCGAGGCAGGGGTGGTGGAGAAGCTGGGCGCATGGTACTCCTATGGTGAGACGAGGATCGGCCAGGGAAGGGAGAATGCCAAGGATTTTCTCAAGAAGCACGAGTCCGTGGCTCAGGAGGTCGAAGCGAAGATCCTCGCACATTATGAAATGAAGAAGGGTGAATAGTGAATTCGAAAGAGATAAGAAGAATATTTCTCGATTATTTTGCCGGAAAGGGGCATACAATCGTGCCGAGCGCCTCATTGGTGCCGGAGAAGGACCCCACGCTGCTTTTTGTGAACGCGGGCATGGTGCAGTTCAAGAACCTCTTCCTGGGCATAGAGAAAAGGGATTATCATAGGGCGACGACGTGCCAGAAGTGCGTGCGCGCCGGAGGAAAGCATAACGACCTCGATAACATAGGGAAAACACTCCGTCACCATACCTTTTTCGAGATGCTGGGCAATTTTTCCTTCGGTGATTATTTCAAGAAAGAGGCGATCGCCTATGCCTGGGAATTCCTCACCCGCGTCATTAAGCTCGATGAGGAAAAGCTGTGGGTTACCGTCTACGAGGAAGATGACGATGCCGCCGCGATCTGGGAATCGATCGGGGTCCGGAAGGAGAGGATCGTCAGGCTCGGAGAAAAGGATAATTTTTGGTCCATGGGCGACGAAGGCCCTTGCGGCCCCTGCTCGGAGATCATCTATGACCTCGGTGAAAGCGTAGGGTGCAAGAGGCCCGAGTGCAGGGTGGGGTGCGATTGTGACCGATATCTGGAAATATGGAACCTTGTCTTCATGGAATTCGAGCGCACCAGCGACGGGGAGATGAAGAAGCTGCCCAGGCCGTCCATAGACACGGGCATGGGCTTCGAAAGGGTCACGAGCGTACTCCAGGGCAAGATCGGCAATTATGAGACGGACCTCTTTCTCCCTCTCATCAGGAAGATCGAAGACATGTCCCGGCGGATTTACGGAGAAGACGAAGCCGTCGACACGGCAATCAGGGTTATTGCCGATCATGCAAGGGGTGCCACCTTTATCATCAACGACGGGGTCCTGCCCGGAAAGGACGGCAGGGCTTACGTGCTCCGGAGAATCATCAGAAGGGCGCTCAGGTACGGAAAGAAGATAGGCATCGAGAAAGAGTTCCTCTTCGGTCTGTCCGGCGCCGTGGTCGACCTTATGGGAGATGTATATCCCGACGTGAAGAATAACCATCCCTATATTGCCCGCGTGATAAGAGGAGAAGAGGAAAGGTTCATGGAGACCCTCAACGTGGGAATGAAGGTCTATGGGGAAATCCAGGAAGAGATAAAGAAGAAGGGGGAGCGCACCATACCGGGCGACCTCATCTACAAGCTTTATGACACCTATGGTTTCCCCCTCGATATCACCCAGGAGATGGCGGAAGAAGACGGACTCACCATGGATATGGAGGGGTTCGAGCGGGCGCTGGAAGATCAGAAAACGAGGTCGAGAGTGGGGTCCAGGCTCAAAGGCGAGACCCTGGGCGTTGGCCAGATATCCGTTCTTAAAGAAGGCATTACAAGTGAATTCGTGGGATATGAGAGGCTCGGCGTGAAAGACGCCACGGTGCTCTCGATTCTGAAAGAGGAAAAACCTGTTCAGGAGCTCGCCCGGGGAGAAGAGGGAGAGATTTTCCTTGATACCACTCCTTTTTACGCGGAGAGCGGCGGGCAGGTTGAAGACGAGGGGCTGGTGAGTTGGGCGGGCGGAAAAGCGATAATACGGGAAGTGAAAAAGGTCAAGGCCGATCTCTTTTCCCATGGCGTGACCGTTGAGGAAGGTTCGCTCGCAAGGGGGCAGAAGGTTAACCTGGAGGTAGACAGGGAAAAACGGCGCAGTGTGGCGAGAAACCATACGGCCACCCATCTCCTTCAGTATGCCCTGAGGCAGGTCTTGGGCGATCACGTAAAACAGTCGGGCTCTCTCGTGGAAAAGGACCGTCTGAGATTCGATTTCACCCATTTCCAGGGGCTCGATGCCTTCGAATTGGCAAAGGTGGAGGATATCGTCAACGAAAGGATCATGGGATGTGACGGAGTTGCCACGGAGGTAAGAAACCGTGAGGAAGCAATAAAGGAAGGCGCTACCGCGCTCTTCGAAGAGAAGTACGGGGAGACGGTCAGGGTAGTCAAAATTGGCGATTTCAGCGTGGAACTATGCGGGGGAACCCATGTGCGTAATACGGGCGAGATAGGCAGTTTCTATGTGATCAGCGAGGGCTCGCTCGCTTCAGGGGTGCGGAGGATCGAAGCTGCTACCGGAAAAGGGGCGATCCGGTACAAGAGAAAGCTTGACGGCGCTATCCGGTCGATTGCAGGCTCACTCAATGTGGAGACCGAAAGGGTGCAGGAGAGGGTGGAATCGATTTTAGGCGAGCTCGACCGTAAGGAAAAAGAGATCGAGCGTCTGAAGGAGGAGATCATCCTTTCCCGGGTGGATGAGGCCATCACTACCGCATACGAGAAGAATGGAGTAAAACTGATATCCATGAATGTGGTGAACGGGAAAGCGGACGATCTCCGGAAAGTAACGGATGTGATCAGGGACAGGGTAAAAAGCTGCATCGTGGTGGCGGGGTCACAGGAAGAAGGGAAAGGTATGCTGGTCGTCGCGGTGAGTCGCGACCTGCAGGCAACCTTTCATGCGGGCAAAATCATTAAAGCATTGACCGAAAAATATCAGGGTAAAGGGGGCGGGGGAGCCCAGATTGCTCAGGGCGGTGTGCCCGGCGACAAGATAGCAGAGGTGCTTGAGAGTGCGCGGGAACTGATATAGCAGCGACATTCCTAATGACGAGAGGGACTGAATGAAGGAATATCTTGAGCGAGTACAGGGTGCCAGTTTCTTTTCCGTATTGACCGGGGGTGAGCTTTCCATCCTTTTAAAAATCGCAAAGATCAGGAAATTCAATAAGGGGCACGTGATATTCGAAGAAGGCGACACCCGTGCCGCCCTTCACATCATACTCCACGGGAAGGTCAAGATTTCCCTTTATGATGAAGAAGGCAAAGAATACGTGCTCGATGTCATCGGCTCCGGCGGGTTTTTCGGCGAGCTCTCCATGTTCGACGAGCTGACCGGATTTGCCAATATCATCGCCACGGAAGAGACCGAATGCGTGGTAATACAGAGGCAGGATTTTGTTGACCTCCTCATGAGCAATCCTGCCTTCACCGTAAATGTACTCAAGACACTGGTCAAGAAATTAAGGGCGGCAAACGAGCGCATTAAAGGTCTCGCTTTTCTGAATGTTGAAAACAGGATATTAAGATATCTCGCCGATATAGGAGAGAAGTCAGGGGTACGAATAAAGGACAGGGTGATCATCGAGCGGGGCCCCACGCAGGTCGAGATTGCCAACTCCTGCGGTTGTTCGCGGGAGACCGTCTCGAGGATGATAAAAAGCCTCGTCAACAAGAATAAGATAAGCGTGATCAAGCGGCAATATACGCTGCGTCCCGTATATCCCACCTGACGCCCGGAAGAAGAAGGTCATGGCGGTCCCGGCCATACTCGGGGTTTGTCGCGGGCGCATCGTTTGACAAGGTGCGGGAAAAGATATTATAGTCAATGACTTTGAAGGTAAAAAAGGAAAAAGAGACGGACATGATGACCGAAGAATTGAAGGAGCGCTTGCAGCAAAAAGAGCAGGAGTTGAAGATACTGCATGAAATAGCCCAGGACATCAGTAGTAATCTTTCGCTTCACGAGCTTCTTGAAAAAATTGTCGATATGGTAATGAATACGATAGTGGCCGATTCATGCCTTATCTATCTTTACGATAAAGGGAACGATGAATTGACCCTTACCGCATCGAGTAATGAGGACCACAAGATGCTGGGCATGGTGAAGCTTAAGCTCGGGGAAGGCGTGACCGGATGGGTAGCGAAAGAAAAAAAGCCACTTGCCCTGGCGTCGAAGGCGTATAAAGACCAGCGATTCAAAACATTCGCCGCCCTGGATGACGAAAAGTATGAGGCCTTTCTCTCCATCCCTATACTTTCTAAAAATGAGATAGCAGGAGTGATGAATATAAGGAACCGGGAAGAGCACGCCTATCCGTCCCACCAGATAGATCTGCTTTTCACCGTCAGCCGGTATCTTGGCAGCGCAATCTCCCATGCCCGCACCTATGATGAGGTAGTGAGCAAGGCGCGACAGCTCGATCTGCTTTCAGAGGTCTCCCGCACGATAGTCTCCGATTATTATCTCAAGGAGATCCTTCAGCTTATTGTCACCATGACGGCCAAGGTGATGGATTCGAAGATATGCTCCATCATGCTCCTTGATGAAAAAAGAGAAGAGCTCGTAATTGCGGCGACCCAGAGCCTGAGCCAGGACTACGTGAATAAGCCGAACCTGAAAGTGGGTCAATCGGTGAGTGGAAGGATAGTGCTCGAGAAAAAGCCCATAACCGTCCTCGATGTGACCAAGGAAAAGGGCTTCATGTACCCGGATGTGGCGAAAAAGGAAGGCATAGTCTCGCTCCTTTCGGTACCCATGATGATCAAGGACAGGGTTATCGGTGTTATCAACAGCTATACGAAAAGCGAGCACAGCTTCAGAAAAGAGGAGATAGATATCCTCCAGGCCGTGGCAAACCAGGCTGCCGTGGCAATAGAGAATACCCACCTGAGCCAGGAGATATTCGCTGCAAGAGAAGCCCTCGAAGCCCGAAAGACCATAGAACGAGCGAAAGGCATCCTTATGAAGGAACTGGGGGTAACCGAAGACGAGGCGTACAAGAAGATCCACAAGAAGAGCATGGATCTAAGAAAAACAATGAAAGAGATCGCCGAAGCCATAATACTTACTTCCGACCTTAAACGGAAATTGTAGGGCTTCCGAAGGGAGGACTACCAATTGTAGGGCTTCCGAAGGGAGGACTACCAATTGTAGCGCCCCCGGGGGGGGGAGGTTACCAAGCCTCCGCTCGAATAACTTGACATCGGGCATTTTAGTCTATATCCTATATCAAAGCAGACATTGAGGTCTCGCAGCGCGAGCTGCTACACGAAAAGAGGACTCAGGCGTCCAAATCACCGAAAGTGGTTTGAGACGCCTTTTTTATTTTGAGGTCCTCGGGAGGCTTAAGATGACATTCGATAGTCTGGTCCACCGCATTTCTCCGACACTCAAAAGGATCACCAGAAAACTCAATGGACACTATTCTTTTTTCAATGACGAGGACCTTTACCAGGAAGCCCTGACGCGGCTGTGGATTGATTACAGGGAAGGGGTGCTGGGAGACAAAACGGACAGTTACATCCTTCAGGGCTGTTACTTCCATCTGAGGAATTACCTCCGAAAGGTCCAGGACAACGTCACCATCCTGAGTCTGAATGCCCCCATGGGTGAAGACGGGGGACGACTCGAAGATTCCATGGCATCGGATGATAACCTTACCTTCGAGCAGCTCGAAAGCAGAATGCAGATGGAAGTGGCGGAAAAGATGTACTTCACTGAAAGGGAGACAAGGGTGCTCATGCTCTTCATGGAAGGGATGTCCATGAGAGAGATAGGGGGGAGGCTCGGGATCTCCCACGTGATGGTACTCAAGATACGAAACAGGATTAAAGATAAATATACCCGGTTCAATAAGGAAATGAGGAATTAGGTTACCGGCGTCTACTCGATCCGACTTGTAGTGCTATAACCCGATGTAAAGGGTGGGAACCTCACATTGATGTGAATGAAACGATGGCGTTCTGCAGGGCAGGGCGCCATTTTTTTTTATTATCAGCCTCTGGCGGAAGGAAAGAAAGTTTTAAAAAAAATGGAAGGAGGTGACAGGACGGGAAAAGAAGTTTAGTAATAAAAAAAGGGTTTAATAGGCGACAATGAATCGAATAATCAGGAGGTGTGAGATGAAAAGGTTTATATTTTTGGCACTGTTTTGTGGAGTTTTCTCTCTTTTTACAGGCATCGTCTCTGCTCAGGAGGCGAAAGAACCTCAGGGTCTCCCGGAGGTGAAGGCGTCCGACAGGCCTGCCGGTGAAAAGGCGGCTGAAAAGGCTCCGGAGGACAAGGTTACGGGCACCGCTTCCATGGCTTTTCTCAACAGGTATATATTCCGTGGATATGAGATCGGTAAGAGCGGTCTCGTGATCCAGCCGTCCCTCTCCGCTTCGTTCAAAGGTTTTACCGCAACGTTGTGGGGCAATATGGATACAAATCAGAGGAATACCACTACCGCCGTCTTCTCGAACGAGGGGCAGAAAGGGTGGGACGAGACAGACCTTACCCTGAGCTATACCTACAATATCGATAAGCTGGCCCTTACCGGCGGATACATCTACTACAATCTGAAATATGCGCAGGATACGGAAGAATTCTTCTTCACCGTCGCCTACGACATGCTCGGCAAACCCACCTTTACGGTTTATCAGGACA
Organism: Syntrophorhabdaceae bacterium; assembly: GCA_036504895.1. Classification (NCBI taxonomy): domain Bacteria; kingdom Pseudomonadati; phylum Thermodesulfobacteriota; class Syntrophorhabdia; order Syntrophorhabdales; family Syntrophorhabdaceae; species Syntrophorhabdaceae bacterium. Next base: position 392 of record DASXUJ010000119.1, on the reverse strand, counting down.
TCAACTCTTATCTGGGGACATATATGAACCTTTCTTTTGCCCATTCGATCAACCTGCCGAAGGATATTACTCTCGATCTCGGCGCCTCCTTCGGGTACGAATCGGGGCAAAGCAATTTCTGGCGGACTTACGAGACCGGCACGGGCGCTTATACGGGCAGCAGGTATAAAGGTCTTCATGACGGCATGGTCAAGGCGGGCTTTACAATACCTGTGACCAAGGCATTCATTATTCAGCCTCTCGTCCAGTACTATTTCCCTCTTTCAGGGGATGCGAACAGGACCTTCGGCACCAGTCCGGCGACCGGACAACGGATATCCTTTAATCCGAACGGATATGTAACGAGCAACTTCGTGTATGGAGTAAATTTCGCATACAATTTTTAAAGTCCT
>DASXUJ010000118.1 GCA_036504895.1 Syntrophorhabdaceae bacterium | reverse complement strand
AAGCTCTCCATGAGAATTTTTTCAGCCTCATCGTATTTGCCTTGATGCTGATAAATCTTCGCCAGCTCCGTGCGGGGATGAAGCTGTTTTTCATCAATGACTAAGCTCTCCATGAGAATTTTTTCAGCCTCATCGTATTTGCCTTGATGCTGATAAATCTTCGCCAGCTCCGTGCGAAAATGAAGATTATATGGAATTAGCACCAAGGCCGAGTTCAAGGCTTCAATAGCTTTGGTTTCCCTGCCTTGCGATAGCAGAATCCAAAAACGTGCTAAATGAAGCGTTTCATACAGCTTTCTGCTTTGCTGAACTTTCTCAGCAAAGCCCTCACGCAACATGAAATTAATTAGTAATTCGTAGTCTATAAATGGTTGGTCAGCAAAGTAATTCTTCTTTGCACCGAAAATGTTCACCAGAGTTTGTGACTCAAAAATATTATTGAAATAGGTCTTCTCACACCACTCCATCATTAATTCATTCTTATCTATTTCTGGATGTTCTCGAAAATAAATCTCGGAAATAATTTCGTGTTTGGTTCGAAGAAGTACTTGTTTTTGATATAACTCATCCCGCCACTCCGTGAGAACGATGGGTTCGTGTTGAAGGCCTCGAAATCTTGACAAAAACATCCCTTTTTGTGCTTCATCTGCGCCGCAGACCCTAGCCAATACGTCAAAATGTGCCCTAACTCCCATCAAATAAAATAATGCGATATACTTATAGCTGTCACGGAATGAAGGCAAATCATCTGTCAGTTTCTGGAAGTCATCCCAATCGAAAGCGAAATCAATCTTGCGCTTTTTTTTGAGTTCCAAGAGTACAGTATAGGTCGCATTAACATAAACGATTCGTTCATTAAGTATTATCTGGCTTAAATCACGGGCAGTATTAGCCTCTATGCCCAGAAGGTCGAATAATCGGTTATAGACCAGTTGACGTTGAGAGTGAGGGTTTTTGACAACGACCAGTGCGCTCTCTTCTTCACCATGTATGAATGTCACGGTTCCGGATTTTTTCATCGCCTGAAAGCGGTGACCGCGCTCGGAAAGCAAAACATGTATTCGCCTATTTAGTTCAGGAATGCGGCGAAGTATTGATGATAGCGTCTCTTCATCGGCTGCGGGATTGTCGATACAGAGAATGCATTTATCAGAAGGAGATTTGTATCTAATAGTATTCAAAACCAGTTCTACGCCATCTCGACCTAATTGAGCCTCCAAGTTGAGCACAAATACGTGATGGTTTTTTTGCGCCAATTCTATGGCAAGGCGATATAGAATTGTTGTCTTGCCGCTTCCCCCTGTACCGACAACCCATAGCGTACTGCAACTGGGTAAACTCTCCAGCTTAGTAAAGGCATCTTGCATGACGGCATCATTCCTTACGTCCAAATCATTGCAGACAACCTTGAAAACGACATCGTCCCTGTCATTGATCCGGTAATAGTCTAAAGCCAGTTGCTTACGCTCTTCAGAATCCTGTATAAGCGTATTTCTAATCGCGTCTGGGATAATTTCCCTCAAGCCTGGCACTTTCCTAATAGGGATATGAGGGTAGTAGGAAGGTACTAACTCTTCGGCATATTTCCAAATCTTCTCAGTTATTGTGTCCCAGCCCCAATACTCAACGATTAGGGTATGACTTGACAGATTCTGAGCTTTTTGCTGCAGGTGAGCATCGTTTTTGAATGTCGAAGCAAAGATAAAGCGCGATATTCTCAGCTCCCTCGTTTTTTCCAGTTCAATCTCCATTTCCGAGGAGAGAGTCCCACATAGGTCGGCATCCGGTTTATATCTAGTATCTTTGAGCTTACACTGAAAAGTCACACCCGATTTGGCTGGAGAGTACCCATCAATTCCGTACTGGCTCTGCCCTTTTCTCCCAAAGCACTCTATCCCTGGGTCATCATATTCACGACGCAAGACATCTCGTACAAGTTTTTCAAATATATTCTCATCTTGTACTGGAGGGAGCTGGTATAACATAAGTATTCCTCTGGTCCTTCTTTTCTCTGCGTTTGTGACTGGTCATTCTATTGTCATATTCCGTTGCACGGATGTCAATAAGATTCAATACCATTGACCATTTTATCGCTAAAAGATGTATATGTGAACAAAAACGGTCAAAATTACAGTTTCGGAAAACAAGAATAGCTCTTACCGGATGATAAGCGCGTCCCAGGAATTGGGGGTGGGACATCAATATTTAAATAACTCTCTTAACTTCGCTTTCTCCTGCTATCGTCCTGCCACGTCTTACGCGTAATTTGTGCTTGACTGGCATGAGGTGTCGATTGAAGGGGGAAATGAAATGTCAATTGAAGATATCGAAAGATGTTCCGCTATAAGTGATCCAATTGTTCTCGTATTATCCTTTTGCCGGTTCCGACCGAAACACGAAGCCGGGGCGTAGTCTTTCGCAAATCAAGGCGACTAGGAGGACCGTGAAGGCGTATTGTTAATACGTCGAAACGGTGTGACGACGCGGGCAACGCGGAGTTGCGGAAGAATACGCCCCGGCCGGGTTAGTCGGAACGTCGGTCGCGGGATGATGGGATATGCAGCTCATCCCTGTACTTCGCAATAGTGCGGCGGGCGATCTTTATATTATGTTTCCCTTTAAGGACATTGACGATCTCGTCGTCGGTAAGAGGCGACGACTTGTCCTCATCCTTCACGATCTCCCCTATGATGCCCATCACCACGTTCGTGGAAAGCTCGTTTCCCGCGTCCCTGCCGATGCCTGTGGGGAAGAAGAATTTCATCTCGTAGACGCCGTGGGGCGTGCTCATGTACTTGTTCGTCGTGATCCTGCTCACCGTCGACTCGTGGACCCCGATATCCTGGGCCACATCTTTGAGAATAAGGGGCTTCAGGCATTTCAGGCCCCTCTCGAAGAATTCATTTTGAAAGACCACTATGCTTTTGGCTACGAGAAAGAGGGTGCGCTGTCTCTGTTGAAGGCTCTTGATGAACCACTCGGCCTGTTTCACCTTTTGCTTGATATATTTTCTCGCATCGCCGTTGGTGCTCTTGTTCAGATAAAGCTCTATATACTGTTTGCTCATCCGGAGCTCGGGGATGTCGTCTTCGTTGAGAAACACCTCGAACTCCCCTTCCTTCTTCGCCACGTAGACATCGGGGACCACATAGAAGGCATGGTCGTCTCCGTAGTTCCTCCCCGGCTTGGGATCGTATTGCCTTATTTTCTCCAGGATCTGCTTTATCAGGTCGACGGGATATCCCGTCTTCTTGATCATGTCCTTAAGATTTCCTTTTTCCACCAGGTCAAAATATCTAGTCACGAAATCCTCGAAGATGTGATCCTTTTCCGGCTTCATCCTGTGCTGGATAAGGATGCACTCCTTGAGGTCCCGTGCACCGACTCCCGGAGGGTCGAGCTTCTGGATCTTAAGAAGGATCTTCTCGAGCTGCTCCACGGGATAGCCCGATACATTCGATATCTCCTCTAAGGGGAAGGCGAGATACCCGTTGTCGTCGATATTCTCCAATATCCATTCTGCGATGATCCTCTCTTCGGGATTGAAATCGGAGAGGCCGACCTGCCACCTCAGATAATCCCTGAGGTTAGTGGCTTTGCTGACCATGTTTTCATAGTCCGGGTATTCTTTTTCTTCATAACCGGAGGAATAATCGGACGAGCTCTCTTCCGACGCCGAGTATCGCTCCAGCCACTCGGCCATGTCGTCCTTTTCCTCGGCGGGCTCCGCTTCCTTCTCTTCCTGGCGATCGTCGGCTCCCTCTTCCGAGCCGTCTCCTTCCTTGATCTCGAGGATCGGGTTCTCGTTCAATTCCAGCTCGATTGCTTCCATCAATTCCAATTGAGAGAGCTGCAGAAGCTTTATGGCCTGCTGAAGCTGCTGAGTGAGAACGGGAGAAAGTTTCTGAGTTTGCTTAAGCCCCAACATCGATGTAAAACTCCTCGCCTAAATAAACCTCACGCACAATCTTATCCTTTGCCACGATTTCAGGGGTCCCCTCAAGAAGCACCTTTCCATTATTGACCACATACGCCCTGTCGCATATGGGCAGCGAATCCCTCACGTTGTGGTCGGAAAGGAGTATGCCCATTTTCTTGCTTCTCAAGCCGTTTATTACCTTTTTCAAGTCAGAAACCGATATAGGGTCTATTCCGGAGAAGGGCTCATCAAGGAGCATGAAATGAGGGTTGGTCATAAGGGCTCGCGCGATCTCGAGCCTCCTTCTTTCACCGCCGGACAGGGAATCCGCATTGTTGGCGGCCAAATGCTCCAGCTTGAAGGATTCAAGGATCTCCGCCACCCTGTGATCCATCAACTCCTTGTCCCCATCGTGGAATTCGAGGATCGCCTTCAGGTTATCGGCGACACTCATTTTTTTAAATACCGAAGGCTCCTGGGGGAGATAGGTTATTCCCTTCCTCGCCCTCATGAACATGGGCAAGGATGTGATGTCCTCGTCTCCCAAAAGTATCTTTCCCCCGTTGGGTTTTATGAAGCCGATGATCATATAGAAGGTCGTGGTCTTCCCCGCACCATTCGGGCCGAAAAGTCCCACGGTCTCGCCCGTATTGATTTCAATGTTCACCCCGTCCACGACCCTGCGTGAGCTGTAGGATTTGGAGAGGTTCTGCGCATAAAGCGTCGCACCATCTGTCATTTATTCTCTATCCTCATCTTCGGCTTGTGTACCGAAAACTTACCTTCGTTCAGATTGTATCCGATAGACTCTCCGTCCATGCGGACCTTATCCTTCATTACATTGGGTGAACCGGTCATGGTGACCACTTCGTCCTTAAAATGATATACTGCCTTCTCGCTTTTCGCAAGCGTGCCTTTCGAAAGGAGCCTCACATTGCCCACCGCATCGACCCGCTCCATTTCATTTTCATTGCTGTATACATTGAGCTTGTCGCATACGAGGTGCATATCCTTGCCCTTCATCACTACCCTGCCCTCAAGGATATAGGAGTTATCTTTCAGAAAATAGGAAAACCTGTCCGATTCGAAATTATAGCGTCCCTTCGCACTTTCTATGAACCCGTTCACGCTGCTCATAATCCTGATGATCCGGGCATTCGTATCGGCCCTCAAACCTACGCCGTTCAGGTTCAGTTTAGGTCCATCTATCTTCACCGGCGCGTCGGTGACGGTAAAACCTTTCTTGAAGTCAAAATCCATATATTTTGTCTGAAGCCTGTATTCCTTGTTGTACACGATATCCACTTCATTCATGTTGCCCTTCTCCTGGTCCGTATCCAGTCTTCCCTTCGAACCGGTGAAGAGGACGATTACATCGGGTTTCGGGGTATACCGTCCCTCTATGACCTCCATCTCCACCTCGGGCTTGTCCACGAACTTACGGGCGATCTTCGCTTTTATCTCCCAGTCTACCGCCCCTTTTTTCTCTCCCGAGTAATGGACGTCCTTGAATACGATCGCTTTCGAGCCGTCTTCCAGCTTCGGTGAGGCAACCCTTTGGGGTTTTTTGGCGAAGAAGTAGAGGGCCGTCACGCAGCTCAGGATGATGATCCCTATGGCGATGTAGACTGTAAGGTCTCTTTTTTTCATCTTTCTTTGGGTGACCCCTGTGCCGGCATATTCCTCAGACGATCTTTGCCTTCAAAAGATCATGGATATGGATTACCCCCACGGGCCTTTTCTTCCCTTCCGCCTCGACCACGAAGAGGGACGTGATGGAGAACTCCTCCATCATCTTGAGCGCATATGCCGCAAGGGAATCCTTCACGATCCCCTTCGGATTCCGACTCATTACCTCGGATGCCTTCCTTACCAGAAGGTTATCGTGCTTTTCTATGGCTCTCCTTAAATCGCCGTCGGTGATGACGCCCACCAGATCCCCTTCGTCGTCAAGAATCCCGGCCACTCCGAGCCTTTTTGTGGTGATCTCAATTATCACTTCTTTCATCGCACGGTCCTGGTGGACCCTGGGGAGGGCTTCACCCTTGTGCATGAGGTCCTCAACCTTGAGGAGCAGCTTGCGCCCTAATGTTCCTCCCGGATGAAGAGACGCGAAATCCTCGAGGTTGAATTTCTTTTTCTCCATCACTGCCACCGCCAAAGCGTCGCCCAGTGCGAGGGCCACCGTGGTGCTCGACGTGGGGACCGTATTATAGGGACAGGCCTCGTCGACCTTTACATCGAAAACCGCATCTCCGAATTTTGCGATGGTGGAAAGGGGATTGCCCGTTACCACGATGGTGGTGAAATCCATCCGCTTTATCCAGGGGAGTATCTTAATTACTTCCTCCGTTTCGCCGCTGTTGCTCACGATGAAGAGCACATCCCCTTTCTGGAGCATGCCCAGGTCTCCGTGAAGCGAATCACCGGGATGGAGGAAAAGCGACGGGGTGCCCACACTCGAAAAAGTGGAGGCGATCTTTCTGCAGACAAGACCTGATTTGCCCACGCCCATGACCACAAGGCGGCCGCTGCAGGCGTCGATGATATCGACTGCTTTATCGAAGGTATCGTCGAGCCCTTCCATGATCCGGAGGATTGCTTCCGCCTCCTTCCTGAGGACCTCTTTGCCCGTTTTCAGAGGCGTGCTCACTGAAGGGCCTCCGCAATCTTCTTAAGCCTCATGAGGACCTCGGGCACGTCCTCCAGGGGCAATGAATTCTCACCGTCACAGAGAGCGTGTGCAGGGTCCTCGTGGACCTCCATGAAGATGCCGTCGGCGCCGGCCGCTATTGCGGCCTTCGCGAGAGGGAAAATAAACTGTCTTTCTC
>DASXUJ010000117.1 GCA_036504895.1 Syntrophorhabdaceae bacterium | reverse complement strand
GGGAAAATCCTGACTTCTGGTGCAAACCCGCAGGTTATTCCAGGACGCCCACATGCCCTTCAGATCTCTGGGATGCAAGTCTTAACGCCTGCTGGGGGCCATGCAAGTATTACACGATGAAATTGGGCCAATCTGCCGCCGGCAACAACGGGTCCGCTCTCTGTTGTGACGCGACGAACGTCTCTTCCGAACCAAACATACCGACATCGTGGTGCAATCCGAGCGACCCGGGTCATGCAGATATCGTAGGCGGGTATAAGTGCTCCCCTTATGATTGGGCCGACGGCTATACGGAGAACACCTTGGGCTGCGCGAAGGGCGACAAGTATGACCGCAGACAAAACCTCGTATCATGCGCCCACGGCCGCTGGGCGGATCTGGTCGATACCAACTGGCCGAACATGGCAGCCCAATCTCTCGAGTTTATAAAAAACGTGAATACGGGTGCACCGGGTGCGTATGCGTGGCAGTTCGACGACCTGAAAAGCAGTTATAAATGCAGGAAGACAGACGGTGTGGTCAATTATACCGTAACATTCTGTCCTGGCGGGGGCGCGACAACCTATGCCCTCCAGACTTCCAGGAACGGCACCGGCGCGGGCGCCGTCACGAGCAGCCCCGCCGGCGTCAACTGCGGCAGCACATGCAACGCTACGTTTAGCGCGGGAACGGTTGTTACCCTCACCGCCACTGCTGCCGCAGGCTCCACCTTCACCGGCTGGTCAGGAGGAGGCTGCTCCGGCACGGGAACTTGTGCCGTAACCATGAACGGCAATATTTCCGTCACCGCCGGTTTCACGGCCGCTACGACCTGTACCTATACCATCGGCCCAAGGGTGAGGACAGTCGCCTATAGGGGCGGAACCGCCCCGGTGAGCATTACGGCAAGGGGAGCAAGTGTCTGTCCCGCCCCCACAGTGGATGTCATGGAAGGCGACGCCTACATCACCTATTCTAACCTCACTTTCAACAAGACCAGGGGATCGGTTAAAGTAACGGTTTCACAGAACACCGCCTCCGCCACCAGGGCAGGATCGGTCTACATTGGAGGAGCCATACTCCCCGTCACCCAGACAGGGAAACCCTGCTCCTACACCATCAGTCCCCCCACCTCCCCCATTATCGCGAAGGCAGGTGGATCAGATTCATTCACCCTCACCATGTCGCCCACTGACTGTGGGTGGACCGCCCAATCCGGAGCCCCGTGGATCACTGTCACGTCAGCCTCTTCCGGTACAGGATCGGGCACGGTGTTCTATACGGCAGCCGAAAATACCGGCAGACCCGCAAGGAGCGGAAAGGTCAACGTGGCCCTCAGCACGGGCAAGATGAAAAAGGCCCATACAGTGAGACAGACGAACAGGTAAGAGAACCAATAACGCCCACCTCCGCGTGAGGTGGGAGGCAGTATCAGGAGAAAACCATAAGGGGCAAAGGGTGAGAAAGCCCGTTGCCCCTTATGGTTATGTGAATTGGAGTCATATGAGATGGATTGCCGCTTCGCGGTCAGTCTTCTTTCAACGGGGCCACGTATCCCGCGGTCCTGTCCGTTCGCTCCATCTCTGCCCGCATATCCCGTACTGTTGGGTAACAATGCTATCATGAGCATATGGCTGCATTAAGGGAGATGGGTGGTGACAGCCATGGTGATCAGATTGGTGACGGAAAAAGAGGGGGGGCATGGCGGCTAATGTTGTATGAATGCCCGGGACGAGAATCGAACTCGTACAATCGCAAGGATCGAGGGATTTTAAGTCCCTTGCGTCTACCTATTCCGCCACCCGGGCAATATCCTTGTTATAATAGCAAAGGCGGTTTATTGTCAATAAGAAAGGGGAAAGGAAAGGGACAGGTTAAGGCGGAGGTAAAGAGGAAGGCAGGTAGAGGTAGAGTGAGGGTAGATGGATAGTACTCTCTGCTTATCTATTTCCGATTTCCGTTTTACGATTTGCGAATTCCCCTGATCCGGTTTTCTCTTGACAAAATTTCTTCATCCGTGATACAAATCCCTACTATGTTGAAGGACGCACGAATCTCTAAGAAGAATTGGTGGTGGTGGTTGCAAGTCTAGGCGCGAAACCGTAGATTGCGGCCATGGACGGTTTCACGCCGTCCATGGCCTTTTTTTGTTTAGAGGCCATGGGTTATATAGCTCATGGCCTTTTTTATTTTATGAAAAAGGAGGAAGCGAGATGGAACGAAAAATATTTTTGAGTGAAAAGGATATGCCGAGGGCGTGGTACAATATTCAGGCGGATTTGCCGAATCCCCTTCCGCCCCCCCTTAATCCTGCGAACGGCGAGCCTATTACGCCTGACATGCTGGCGGCTATTTTCCCCATGAACCTGATCGAGCAGGAAGTGTCGACCGAGAGGTTTATCGATATCCCTGAGGAGGTGCTTTCGCGGCTTTTCATGTATCGGCCGTCGCCCCTTTGTCGGGCCGTTGCCCTTGAACGGTTCCTCGATACGCCTGCACGCATCTATTTCAAGAACGAAGGCGTAAGCCCGGCGGGCAGCCACAAGCCGAATACGGCCATTGCCCAGGCATATTACAACAAGATGGCGGGCACCAAAAGACTGACCACCGAGACTGGCGCGGGCCAGTGGGGAAGTGCCCTTTCCCTTGCGTGCAAGCAGTTCGGTCTTGACTTGAAGGTCTACATGGTGAGGGTGAGCTATAACCAGAAGCCCTATCGGCGGATCATGATGGAGACATGGGGTGGAAAGTGCGTGCCCAGCCCGAGCCTCGATACGGAGACGGGGCGACAGTTCCTGAGGGAGAACCCGGACCATACGGGGAGCCTCGCCATCGCCATCAGCGAGGCCATCGAGGATTGCGTGACCTCGAAAGATACCAAGTACTCTTTGGGGAGCGTATTGAACCACGTGCTCATGCACCAGACGATTATCGGTTTGGAGGCGGAGAAACAGTTCGAGATGATCGGCGAGTATCCCGACGTGGTGATCGGCTGCGCGGGAGGGGGAAGCAATTTCGCGGGTATCTCCTTCCCCTTCGTGCGGGATAAGATCCACGGGAAAAACGTGAGGATCGTGGCCTCCGAGCCGACCTCGTGCCCCACCTTGACCAAGGGTCCCTATTCCTATGATTTCGGCGATGCGTCAGGGGCTACGCCGCTTCTGCCCATGTGCTCCATAGGGCACGGCTTCGTGCCTGCCCCGATCCATGCGGGCGGGCTGAGATACCACGGGATGGCGCCGCTCGTGAGCCGGCTTTACATGGACGGGCTCATCGAGGCGAAGGCCTATAACCAGCTCGAGACCTTCGGCGCGGGCCTCACCTTCGCGCGCACCGAGGGCTTCATACCGGCACCGGAGACAAACCACGCCATCGCGTGCGCGATCGAAGAAGCAAAGCGGGCGAAGGAAGAGGGGAAGGAAAAGGTGATACTCATAAGCTGGAGCGGTCATGGCATTATCGACCTACCGTCCTATGACGCCTACATGAGCGGGCAGCTCGTGGACTACTCCCTGCCCGACGAGGAGATCGCCCGGCTGGTGAAAGACCTCGATAAATTCCCCACACCGAAGGTTGCATAAAGGGGCATTTTATGGATATATATTGTAGCCAACTGGGCATGGTCGCTGAGCTTCCCTATTGCCTTACCATGAATCGGGGGATGCCGTGCAGAAACAGCGTAGGCTGCTGGAGAGAGAGGACCGACATCGTGAAGATCCTCAAGGCGGCCTTCACGGATGAACAGCTGACCGAATGCTTCGGCGGACCACCCAAGTCACGTATGGAGCGCATAATCGAATCACTCGAAAGGGTGAAAGGTGCGGCCCTGTTACCGGAATCCGGGACAGGCAAGCCGCTGCCGGAACCTGGCGCATCGAGCGGACAAAAGCGTACCGGTTAAGGAGGATCACGTGTTTCTCTCGGACAGAGTTAACAACATCAGGCCCTCTGGGGTGAGGAAGATATTCGACCTCGCCAACAAGGTCAAAAACCCCATAAACCTGAGCATCGGGGAGCCTCACTTCGATATCCCCGATGAGATCAAGGAAGAAGGGATAAAATGGATCAGGGCGGGCTTCAACAAGTATACGCCCTCGGGCGGCATCCCGGAGCTCAGGGAGAAAATACTCGCCTATCTCCATCAAAAGGACATTATCTGCGATGACGTCATCGTCACCGCAGGCGTGACGGGCGGGCTTCTCCTCGCCCTCATGGTCACCCTGAACCCGGGGGACGAGGTGATCATCCCCGATCCCTATTTCGTGCTCTACGAGTACCAGGTCTCCCTTCTCGGGGGAAAGCCGGTCTTCATGGATACTTACCCGGATTTCACCCTGAAGGAAGAGGCCCTGAGGAAGGCGATCACGGAGAAGACCAAGATCATCCTCATAAACAGCCCCAATAATCCCACGGGTATGGTGAACAGCAAAGCAGAGCTCGAGATGGTGACGAGGGTGGCCCGGGAGAGGAATATCCTCGTCTTCTCCGATGAGATCTACGACCGGTTCGTCTTCGACAACGGCTTCCAAAAAGATTACATGGGCCAGCTCTACGAGAAAACCCTCACTTTCGGCGGATTCTCCAAAACGTGGGCAATGACGGGCTGGAGGATCGGCTTCGTGGCCGGCCCCACGGAGATCATCCAGTGCATGGTGACCATGCAGCAGTACGCTTTCAGCAGCATCAACTCCTTCGCCCAGAAAGCCGCCATGCTGGCCCTCGATTACGATACGGACCCCTTGATCGAGGGATACAAGCGAAGAAGGGACCTCATCTATAACGGCCTCAAGGACAAGTACAACATCGTGAAGCCGAAAGGCGCATACTTTATCTTCCCAGAGGTGCCCGACGGTGACGGCGACGCCTTCGTGGAAAGGGCATTGGAGAATAACCTCTTCATAATCCCCGGCAGCGTCTTCTCGAACAGAAAGTCCCACGTGCGCATCTCCTTTGCCGCAAGTGAGGAGAACCTCGAAAAGGGAATAAAGATCCTGAGGGATATGGTTTAGGCGCTCTACGCGCTTCAACCGGGACACCCCATCTGACCCAGCATACCGGCTGAAAGAGATTGACAATCAGCCGGTATGCTGTTATAAAAATAGGGCGTGGGGCTGTAGCTCAGCTGGGAGAGCGCTTGACTGGCAGTCAAGAGGTCGACAGTTCGATCCTGTTCAGCTCCATTTATTTCAACAAGTTACGGGGCACCTTCGGGTGTCCCGTTTTCTTGTTGTGGGGAATGGTATACACCTACGCTCAATCCTACCCACCGAATTTGACAAAACGGGGCAATCCTTTTGCAGGTCCCGCCTGCGGGGCAGGCTCTTGTGGCTTCACAGAAAACGGACCGCGACCCCAAGGGCACCACTTTTTCGCTCCACCATCAACTCCATATGCAATTGTCAAAGAGCAGTAGTTTACAATTCCCCATCCCGCTCAACGGGAATGGTTTCACGCTCCCATCGGCTCCCCGGCTTGTGCGTCTTGTGACTCACTATGGGGGGGAGGGGGGGTGTCGGTTCGTTTTCGCGGAATCATTGGGGAATTTACTCGGTCGAGGAAACGGTCTGTCGCATTGAAGTACCTGTTGGCTTCTATCACTGTCCCATCTCCTTTTCCACTATTCAAAGGCCCTCAGACCGGAGCGTCTCGTGAGAGTAACAAAAGGGCCTCCCCAAGTCTTTCAAAGCAGTTGAAAGAACCATTTAATCGCTGAGACCGCCTTGCCTGCCGTTGAAGGAGGTAATAGATTCTTACCGGTTATATGCCTGTCCTTCTCGCCGGATCAGAGTCAACAACGGGCGAGCCCTTCGGGCCTTTTGGTGGTATGAAGACGGCAAGAAAAGGAGAATACCTTCAATGGAGGTAATTATGGGAAAGAGATTTCGGCTGATTCCGCTGGTCGCCATTCTGGTTGCCCTCATAGGCAGTTCATTGCCGGTCTTCGCACAACCCCCTGTCAGCCATCATCCGCCGAGCTGCCGCCAGGCCTGCGAACGCCAATACCGCCACTGCGAAAATAGCTGCATCGACAGGTATGGCCGCCCTCACAAAAAATGTTTTCACGGGTGTAGAAAACATGAAAAACGGTGCATAAAATCCTGCCAGAGGCACGGACACTATCGTTAGGAACTTCCTCTTCCGGGGGCGCAGGATCCCGCTCCATTCATGTTATTTAGGTATTTACGCCCGTCCCCTTCCTCGCCTGACTTCACTTTCGATGGCTCGACCATCATAGTGGAGACTAAAGGTCGATTTGTCACCGCAGATCGGCGGAGCACCTGCTCGTTAAAGCGCAGCATCCCGACAAGGATATCCGTTCGTGTTCTTGAATCCGAACCAGCGGATCAGCACGCTCTCCAAGACGACCTACGCCATGTGGTGCGAGAAGTACGGCTTTCCTTCAACTTCGAATGTATAATCATGACTGTCAGTGAGCACTCCGAGACGGTTCCTATGGTCGCGGAACGGTGCAGTATTGACCCTACGGGTGAAGATGATTAAGTATCAGTCAGGAACTATCCTTGGAGGTGAAAAATGATTCGAAATAAACTGTTCTTGAGTCTTTCGTCCTGCCGCTTTGGTGCAGTAATGCCGACCATGGTGGGCGTGATGCTGTTCGCGCTGATTTTCACCATTTTTCTTGCCGGCCCTGCACTTTCGGCGAGGGCAGCGCCGAAGGAGCTTCCCCAGTTTACACTCCCCGCCCCCGTAACCGAGCAGGAGAGGAACTATCTGGGGCTCAAGAACACGGGCACCTTTCAGGTAGGGCATATCAAGCCGGGAGTTGTCATTCTCGAGTTCTTCGATTTAGGGTGCCCCTACTGCGGCTCCGCCACATCGGATGTAGACGAGGTATTTCGGAGAATAGAGGGGAGGCCCGATCTGAAGGGCAGGGTTACCATGATCGGTATCGGCATGAGTAACGATGAAAACAAAGTCAAGACCTATAAGACAACCTATCGTGTCCCCTTTCCCGTCTTTCCCGATACCGATACGGTAATAAGCCGGCTTCTCAACGTGAAAACCACGCCCACCTTTGTAGCCGTGAATGTGGACGGCCAAGGGTCGGCAACAGTTATCTATCTCAAGGAAGGTGTTTTCGAGAGCCCTGCAAGATTTCTTGGGGATGTAATCGACGCTTCGGGACTTCCGGGCGCTCGCCCCTAGGCGGGAGGGAGGCCGCATATCCCGAGGATCGGTAACGGCCTCACGGCCTTCCTGCGGTCTCGCCCTGTGCCTTCGGGGCTTCGCGTCTTTTGACGAGAAAGTAAAGGACGGGGACCATGGTCCGCGACAGGAGCGTGGCTGCCACTTCGCCTGCCATGAGGGCGATGGCCATGCCCTGGAAGATGGGGTCGAAAAGGATGACCGATGATCCCACCACCACGGCTGCCGCCGTGAGAAGCATGGGTCTGAACCGGATGATCCCCGCCTGGACCACCGCTTCTTCGAGAGGCATTCCTTCTGCGAGTTTGAGGTCGATGAAATCGACGAGGATTATGGAGTTCCTCACCACGATGCCCGCGCCCGCGATAAAGCCGATCATGGACGTGGCGGTGAAGAAGGCGCCCATGAGGGCATGTCCGGGCAGTATTCCTATAAGGGAGAGCGGGATGGGCGCCATAATGACGAGGGGAACGGTGAAGGACCGGAACCATCCCACCACCATCACATAGATGAGTACGAGCACGGCGGCGAAGGCCATCCCCAGGTCCCTGAAGACCTCGTAGGTGATGTGCCACTCTCCGTCCCATTTCAGGGCGTACCTGTCTTCGAGCCATGGCTGCGCCGAGGTATACTGCTTTAGTTCATACCCCTCGGGAAGTTTGAGATTTTTTATCGATTGCCCCATCTTCAGTATAGGGTAGACCGGGCTCTCCTCCTTGCCTGCCACGTCTCCAATCACGTACACTACCCGTTTCAGGTTCTTCCGGTAAATGGTCTTGTCCTCCACGCCTTCTTTTACGTGAACAAGATCGCCGAGAGACACCTGGTCGCCGGAACTCCCGGTCAGACTGATCCCCCGGAGTCTTTCAATGCCGGAACGGTCCGCAAGGGAAGCCCTTATAAAGAGTTCGGGGGGCTCTCTGCCCATGTCGGTGTGGATAAGGCCTGCAACCGTCCCGCCCAGCACCGTTCGGGCGGTTTGAGTAATGAGGTCGGTGTCGATGCCGCTCTCGGCCGCCTTCTGCCTGTCCACCTGAAAGGTAAATTTCCTCTGGTCGGCCTCGACATACCAATCCACGTCCACCACATCTTTCGTCTTTGAGAAGGTATCCCGTACGTCGCGGGCTATTTCTATCTGTCGCCCGAGATCGGGTCCGTATATCTCCGCCACGAGGGTGCTGAGTACCGGGGGCCCGGGGGGTATCTCCACCACTTTTACTCTGCCGCCATATTTGTCGCCTATGGCCTTAATATCGGGCCGCATCCTTTTTGCGATATCATGGCTCTGTGATTTTCTCTCATCCTTTCCGACGAAGTTGACCTGTATATCCGCAACATTACTGCCTGTGCGAAGAAAGTAATGCCTCACCAGGCCATTGAAATTGAAGGGGGCGGAGGTTCCGATATAGGACTGATAGTCGGTCACCTCCGGCACGGTCTTCAAGAAATTGCCGATTTCGCCGGTGAGGGCGGCGGTTTCTTCAAGGGTCGTTCCCTCCGGCATATCGATCACTATCTGAAGCTCACTTTTGTTATCGAAGGGGAGCATTTTGACCCTTGTGAGCTTCAGCGGAACGAGGGCGAAGGCCGCGACGAGCAGTCCCGCCACAATAATGAAAAAGACGGACCTCTTCTTCCCGTTTTCCAGGAGGCCTCGAAGGTTTTGTTCATAGATCCTGTTGAATCGGGCAAGTAATCCTTTTTTCTCCTTGCCCCCGGCAACGGCTGTCTTCGCATTTTTGAGGACGATAAAACTTAACCATGGGCTAATGATAAAGGCGATGAGAAGGGAGATGACCATGGCTGCCGATGCACCCATGGGGATGGGACGCATGTAGGGGCCCATGAGGCCGGACACGAATGCCATGGGAAGGAGGGCCGCAATGACTGCGAAGGTTGCGAGAATCGTGGGCTGCCCTACCTCCTCCACGGCCGTCACGGCGGTTTCATAGTCGACCTTGCCCATTTTGAAGTGGCGATGAATATTCTCGACCACCACGATGGCGTCATCGACGAGAATGCCTATGGAGAATATGAGGGCAAAGAGGGTGACCCTGTTCAGGGTATATCCGTAGAGGTACGTTGCGAGTATGGTAAGGGCGAGGGTCACCGGGACCGCGACGGCAACGACAATCGATTCCCGCCATCCCAGGGCGAGGGCGATAAGGAGGGTCACGGAGAGGGCCGCAATGAGCATATGCTTCAGGAGCTCATCCGATTTTTCCTTTGCCGTGTCTCCATAGTTCCTTGTGGCCGTTACCTCGACTTCCGAGGGAATGACGCCGCCCTTCAATTCGCCGATTGTCTTAAGGGCCCTTTCCGAGATATGGGTGGCATTGGTGCCTTTCTTCTTCGCGATTGAGATTGTCACCCCTTCACCCGCACCGCGGTCTGAAAAAGGGGATGCCGGACCGAAGCCCATAAGCACGTAACTGGACGGCTCCTCGGGCCCGTCCGTCAGGTCGGCTATATTGCGGAGGTAGACCGGTTTTCCGCCGGAAACAGCGACGACGGTATTTCCGGCATCTTCCGCATCTTTTATGAGATAGCCCGTGTCCACGAGGAATTCTTTGTTGCCGGCGGAGAATTTGCCTGAAGGAGCCTGGATATTAGCTTTTTGGAGTACCCTCGCGATCTGAAGGGGAGAGACATTGTATGCCTTGAGGCGAACGGGGTCGATCTGTATTCCCACCTGCCTCTTCTGCCCCCCGGTTATGGTGAACTCTGATACGTCCGGGTCTTTCTTCAGTACGTCACACACCTCCAGGGCCACCTTCCTCAGTTCGTAGCCGGTATAGCGGGGGCTCCACAGGGTGAAGGTGAGAATAGGCACGTCGTCGATCGATCTCGGCTTGATGAGCGGCTGGGATACACCGGGAGGAATCCTGTCGTAGTTGGACATGAGCTTGTTGTAAAGATCGACGATGCTCTTCTCCATATTCTCGCCCACACGGAACCGCACAATAGCAAGGCTCAGTCCCGGCTTTGACATGGTGTAGAGATAATCCACCCCTTTTATCTCCCAGAGGAGCTTGGACATGGGTTTGGTGGCTCGTTCGTCAACCTCGGAAGCAGATGCCCCCGGGTAGGTCACGAAGACGTCGATCATGGGTACGGCGATCTGAGGCTCCTCTTCCCTCGGGGTTACAATTACCGCAAACACCCCGAGCAGGACGGCCGCGATGATAATGAGGGGCGTAAGCTTGGAATTAATGAATGCCCTGGCTATTCTTCCCGATATTCCCATCAGTTCAAGCGCCGTCCCTCATTTGATCGGACCATGTCCGCATTAGCGATCTCTCACCGTGCCGCCATCTACGGCCTTTTGCGTGCCGGTGACGATGACCCTGTCACCGTTCTTGAGGCCGGACAATACTTCGACCCCCTTATCGAGCGTTTTTCCCTTCCTGATAAGCCGGTAGCCGGCTACGTCCTTGTCATCGACCACGTATACCCCTGTAAGCTGGCCTTTTTGGACGATCGCTGACGGGGCGACGATGATTGCCTCTTTAGTCCCTTCCGGAATGAGCACCCTGCCGTAGAGGCCACTCTTGAGGGCTGCATCCTTGAGTTCGGCTTCGATAACGAAGGTCCGCGTCGCAGGATCGACTGCGGGAACGATTTTTGTTATTGTGCCTGTGACCGTTCCCGGCCCGCCGTCAAAATGAACCTTGACCGGCGTGCCCGGTCTCAGCTTGCCCAGTAGTCTCTCGTCAACGCGCACCGCGATCTTGTAGCGGGATGTATCCTCAATGGTGATAACCGGCATGCCAGGGACGGCCATGCTGCCCTGCTCCACCTTCTTTGCGGTGATCACCCCGGGAAAAGGCGCACGGACCCGGGTGTAGCCAAAGTGAATGCGGGCTTCTTCCTGGAGGGCCTTTGCACGTTCCGAGGCAAGGGAGGCCTGCTCGAGTTCCAGGTTTGTCACGTTCCTCCGGGTCTCTATCTGATCGAATTCCTGTTGGGTGACAACTTTTTCCTTATAAAGATTGCCGTATCTCCGGGAGGTGATATCGGCGAGACCAGACCTTTTTTCTGCGGCCTCGCGGGCCTTCAACGCCTCATTATACCCGGCCTCCGCCGCATTGACCCTTTGCCGGGCATCCCTGTCATCTATGACGAGGAGCACATCCCCGGAGCGTACCGTGTCGCCTTCCTTCACGTGGATCGTGGTAATCGTCCCGAATACCCTGCTCGCAAGGGTGCTTGTGGTCTTCGCCATCACCGTTCCCGATGTTTCATAGGCTGAATCAATCGTGGAGGTTACGACCTTTGCGACGGTGACGCCCCTGATTTCCGGCCTCTTGACCTCAGTATGGCCGGGTTTTATCTTCTCCTTGCACCCCAGGAGAGTTCCGGCGGCAATGAAAACCATCACCGTCACGGGCAGTATTTTTTTGAGCAGATAGGTCACGCCTCCTCCTTACCGGTCCATGTATCTTCTCATCGCCTATTCAATGCCCAGGTCTTTCAAGATTGTGCCGCTTTCATAACCGAGGCCGATAATCGCGAGCCGGTATTCATTTTCCCGGGCCACCGTGTCGGCCCTTGCACGGTTCACATGAAGCTGAACGTCCAGAAGGTCGACGATAGGTGAAAGTGAGTTCCCATACCGTTCCTTTACAAGCCTCTTGCTTTCTTCGGCGGAGAGGAGGGCGCTCCGGGCAAGCTCCTCGTTTTTCCGCGCCTCATCGACCCCCAAGTATGCTTCTTCAACCTTAAAGGAAATAAGGTGAGTGAGATTTCTAAGATGCTCTTTCATTTCCGCTGCTTCGTGCTGGGCCTTCTTCCTCTCCGAGTCCCTGAGAAGGCCATCGAAGAGATTCCATCTTAAGGAAGCCATAAGGAGCCAGCTCTCACCTTCCGATCCGAAGATACGCATGTGGTCATTAAACTGGTAGGAAGCGCCTACACCGATCGACGGGAGATAGAGGGATTCCGCACGCTTTACGTTTGCCATTGCGCTCTCGTGGCGTATCTTCATTGCGGCGGCATCTTTACGCGAGAGAGATGCATCGGTGTAATAGGCGACATCTTTAAGGATAAATTCGAGGCGCTCGTCAGCCGGGCTGACCGGGTCATGCCTTCCCAGCACGTAGGCAAACCACCTCTTCGATACGGCAAGATCTTTCTTGAAAGTGACCTGTTTTTGTTCCGATTCCGTGAGGGACGTCCTGGCCCTCAAGACATCTGAATAGAGACCGAGCCCGTTCCTGTACATTGATTCTGCAATCCGGACGTGTTCCGTGGCGTCCCTGATCGCCCTGGATGCAACGTCCTCGTAGGCCTTCGCCGTGTGCACTCTCAGGTAAGCCTGTGAGACCTTGAACGCGATCTCTTCCATTTTACGTCTCAACTCTTCATTCCCGGCTGAATGCTGCAGTTTTGCCATATTGAGATCGAGGTAGGATTTCATGACGAATAGGGGCTGTTCAAAGGAAAACATGCTTTGATAATCGGTGATAGGGTCGGGGTTATTGAGGGAACCTATGGCAAAGTCGTTCTGGGAAAACCTCTGCTGGTTGAGTTTCATCATAAATGCCGAGGGCGGGTTATTGGTGCGGGCGGCCCTCTCCTCAAAAGCAAGTTTCGGCAGCAATTGGCTCCTGGCTACGCCGATCGCCTCTCTCCGGGCGGAGACGGAGCTTCTGAAGGCTCTGATCTCATAACTTTCTTCCAGAGCCGTTCTGATTGCTTCGGTAAGGGTGATCTTTTGCTCCGCCCCTATGGGGTCGACATACACCAGGAGGGAGAGAAGAGCTGCCGAGCAAAGGCACGCGGTGAGTCGTCTCATATATGATCGTCCCTGTAAGACCGAAATTAGATTACCAGGATATTATGCATTGAAGAAAGGCCATTAAGCAAATTTAATACTGATAAGGTTAAGAGACAAGATTCCTTGTCGCCGGAATAGTTCCGGATGGCGAATGGAACCGCGACTATCATTCATTGGCCTGCAGAGGGGTAGGATCTGCACGGGGATTCGTGATATGATAGGAAATCGCCGGAAGGCGAGCGGTTGACCCGGGATAGGTTGCCCGGCTTCATACCCCGCCCCGGACTCACCCGATCCTATGGACGATTGCAAAGCACCATCATATCATCATAGACCGGAGTACCGCGTCGTAAGTCAATAATTAACTAAAGGAGACTCTCCATGGACGTTGACGTAGTCAGATGTGTATACTTCTCCCCCACGGGAACTACCGGGGCAATCGTGAAAGCAATGGCACCTGGCCTTGGAAGCCCGGAGGTAAGGATGCTGAATCGCACCAGAAAGGCCGCGAGGCACGGGGAGACCCGTTTGTTTCGGGACGAAGTCGTCATCCTGGCCTCGCCCGTCTACTATGGGCGTCTGCCGGAGACCGTGGCCCGCTACTACTCCACTCTCTCGGCGGAAAATACCCCGGCCGTGCTCGTGGTCGTCTACGGGAACCGGGCCTATGACGACGCCCTGAAGGAATTGTACGACATCGCCGTGGCGAGGGGATTCGTTCCTGTTGCGGGAGCAGCCTTTATTGGGGAACATTCCTATTCCTCCATAGAGCAGCCCATCGCCGCAGGCAGGCCGGACGTGGAGGACCTCAAAAAGGCCCGGGAATTCGGCACCCTGGTCCGAAAGAAATTGGACAATCTCGACTCCCTGAAGTCGATGGAGCCCCTCATCGTTCCCGGAAACACCCCGTACAAAGAGCCCGAAGGACTGTACCGCATGAGGAGCATGAGGCAGACCGCTGCCTTCACACCGGGAACGGACGCCTCACTGTGCACCCGGTGCGACCTGTGCGCCCAGACCTGCCCCACCGGGGCCATCGACCCCGACAACCTTGCAAAGACGGATAAGGAAGAATGCATCCTGTGCTTCCAGTGCGTCAAGGTATGTCCCGTGGGGGCAAGGACCATGAAGGAGCTCTCTTCCAGTCCCGTGGTGAGGAGCATTTATGAGACCTGCCGGGCACGAGAAGAGCCCGAATACTATCTTTAGAAAATGTGACACCGGCGAGCCGCTTCAGGCTTCGAAGCGTGTGTGAGGCTTAATGCCGTGTTTCTTGAGGAGCTTCCAGAGAGTGACGCGGCTTATTCCGAGGAGCCTTGCCGCATTTTCCCTGTTGCCTCCCGCCTCTTCCAGGGCCCGGACCACCATCTCCTTCTGCTTCTCTTGCGTGAGGTCCTTCCTGCGGTGATGTTGTCCCGGCCGGGTCTCGCTTCCCGCAAGGACCGGCAGGTGGCGGGCCGAAATGACCGGCTCCTGACAGACCACAAAGGCGTATTCGAGCACGTTGATCAGCTCCCTCACGTTGCCCGGCCAGTGGTAGAGGCTCAGGCGCTCCATGGCTTCGTCGCTCACTCCGTGGATCTCTTTATCGCTCCTCACACGGATCGTTCTGATAAAATGGTCCACCAGAAGCGGTATATCCTCGCGCCTCTCCCTGAGTGGGGGCATATGGATGGGGATCACGTTAAGGCGGTAGAAAAGATCATCCCGGAACCGGCCTTCCCGGCACATCTCACCGATATCGCGGTGGGTGGCGGTGATGATGCGCGTGTCGATGGGTATGGGCCTGTGATCGCCCACTCGCTCGACCTCCTTTTCCTGGAGGACCCGGAGCAGTTTTGCCTGCGTGGGCAGCGGAATATCTCCTATTTCATCCAAAAAAAGGTCTCCCCGGTGGGCGGACTCGAAGCGTCCCCTCCGGTCCCTGTCGGCGCCGGTGAAGGCGCCCCGCACGTGGCCGAAGAGCTCGCTCTCGAGGAGGGATTCTGCCAGGGCAGCGCAATTCACCTTGACGAAAGGTCCTTTCTTTCGTTTTCCCTGACGGTGGATCGCGTTCGCCGCCAGCTCCTTGCCCGTGCCGCTTTCACCATAGATGATGATGGGGGCATCGGAGAGGGCCGCGTTGCGGATGAGGGCATAGACGTCGAGCATCCCCGGGCCCTTCCCGATAATCCCCTCGAACCCGTCGCCAGGCGACAGCAGGTCCTTAAGCTCCTGGATGGTCCGCTCCTTTGTCACGAGGTCCGTGATGTCGGTAAGGGTTTCCACCCCTCCCACCACGGTCCCGTCCGCGCCTCTTAAGATCGCCCCGTTTTTCAGCGCATGAAGGGGCAGGCCGTCCTTCCTCGTGAGCCTGCACCGGAGCTTCACCACGGAACCGACTTCGAAAAGCCGGCACTTCTTTACAGGCTCACTTCCTCCATCACGGGAAAAGCACGTGTCACAATCAAGGATCCGGCACTCCTGTCCCACAAGCTCGCTTCCGTGGTAGCCCGTGATCCTTTCGAGGGCCTTGTTCACCGAGAGTATTACGCCCTCCCGGTCTACCACTACCACTCCGTCCATCATGGTATCGACGATGGTTTTCCAGTATTCGGGGAAATGTTCCATAGGCACCTTGCTGTTAAAATTTAACGTCCGTTAATAACATAAGTTAATGTTATGTTAACGTCAAGAATTCTCTTCCCCCATATCCCGTTAGTTTAGACAGAATATTCAAGCACTTATACATATCGGTCAAAGAACGCTCAACGGTACGGCCTTTGCAAGATGTCGGAAGGGTCCGAATACGGCCAATCCCGGGAAGAGAGCCTTACGATGAATACGATTGATGCTTACATTCTCTTACATAAGAATTCTCCCATCAGGCGGGCCATATGAAGACGAAAATAGCCGCTTTGACGTTGTTATTTCTCCTGACCGGTTTGGGGGCGCCCTGGCTGATCCGGGGGAATGCCGCCGACGAGGTCTCCTGCATCAAATGCCACACTGACGCCGATGTCATGAAATCCCTTTTCGTAGCCCCGAAGACGGGGGCCGGCGAGGCTGAGGGGTGAGCGGGGCCGCCTCCGCCAGTTAAGGCGGATGAAATGTATAAAGGGCTTCTCGTGGACAAGTCTCTGATCGGTAAGGACCCCCATTTTATGGAGGGTTGCAGTTTCTGCCACAAGGGAGACATGAGGGGCGCTTCGAAAGATAAGGCCCACAAGGGCATGGTGGCGAGACCTTCCGACGATCCGAGCACGTGTGGGGCCTGCCACGATAAGATCGCCGCGACCTACAAGACGTCCCTTCACTACACCACCGCGGGACAGAAGCATGGTGTTGCAGGACGGTTCTCACACAAGGAACTCAAAAGCTTCGAGGGAAAAGTGTTCGAGCAGTCGTGCAGGTCCTGTCACGCATCCTGCGGGGATTGCCACGTGAAGGGGCCGACCATTGGCGGGATATCCATCGGCCTCATCAAAGGCCACAAGTTCGTAAAACGGGACGAGGGGAAGACGTGCGCCTTTTGCCACGGAGGACGGGTCTATCCCGAGTTTACCGGCGAATACGGCGGTTCGGCGGATGTGCACTACGAAAAGGGCATGATCTGCCTTGACTGCCACAGCAAGACGGATGCCCACGGCGACGGGCGCCTCTACCAATCGAGGAAGGACCTTCCCGATAAACCGGCGTGCGTCAACTGTCACAAGGCGGGGACGGAGAAGACGGAGAAGGCGAAATCAGCCCATGTGACCCATAAGGGACGCGTAAGCTGCCAGGCATGCCATTCGGCCGGAAGCTACCGGAACTGCATCAACTGTCATCTCGGCCAGGGGGCGACTTCCCGGCCCGATTTTATCCTGGGCTTGAGTCCGCGGGACAAAAAGACGGTCACCACTCTTAGGACCGTGCCTGTAGTGAGAGACACCTTTCTCTCAGCCGGCATAAAAATGGAGCATTTCGATGCCCTGCCCAACTATTGGGATACGGCGCCCCACAATATACGGAAGCGGACCGAGAGGACCCGTTCGTGCGAGGTGTGTCACGAGGAGAAAAAAGGATTCCTCACAAAAGATACCCTCATAAAAGGTGGCTCCAAGGCAAACGAGGGCTTACTCTATATTTTAAAGCCCATAAAGAAATAGGAGGATACTATGAAGAAGATAAAATGGCTTGCACTCGCTCTCGCGGTACTGGTGTTCTTTCCCTCTGCGCTCCTCGCCCGGGATATAGCGCCCGTCGTCTCCACGGAATGGCTTGAGAAGAACCTGGCCGGATCGAAGCTGAAAATCGTGGATATAAGAAAACTTGAGGAGTACAAGGACGGCCATATCCCCGGCTCGTTGAACTCCTTCTACGGTGCCTGGGCAATAAAAAGGGGGACCAATCAGAACGAGTTGCCCCCTGACGACGATCTTGCCGATCTCATCCGCTCCCTGGGAATAGACAAGGATTCGCGGGTCGTCATCGTGGGGAAAAGCGATACGCCGGGTGACCTCGTGGGCATCACGAGGATTGCCTGGACCCTCGTCTATGGCGGGCTCGAAAATGTCTCTCTCCTTGATGGAGGATACAATAAGTGGACGGCAGACAAAAAGCCCGTCTCCAAAGAAGCGGTGAAGGCGGCTCCTTCAGCATACCAGCCCCAGTGGAATAAATCGGTCCTCGCCACGAAGGATTACGCGATGAAGATGATGAAACAGGCGGTGATGGTGGATACGAGACTTCCCGACGCTTTTTTCGGCGTCACCAAAATGGATTTCGTGGCCCGGCCGGGCCATGTACCGGGGGCAGTCTGCCTGCCCTCCGTCTGGATGTATATGAAAGACGGCACCTTTAAGGCAAAAGGCGATGTTGAGGCCATGGCCTCCGGGGTACTTGGGCAGGATAAGGCACGGGAGTATATCCTGTACTGCGATACGGGGAAATTTTGCTCCGCCTTATGGTTCGCCCTGACCCAGTCCCTTGATTACAAGAATGTGAAAATTTACGATGGGGCCATGGAAGAGTGGACCAAAGACCCCCAGGCGCCTGTGGTAAAGTACACGTGGTAGAGGCATTGCCGCAGGGATTGCATCGGGCATTGACCGACCATTCCTGACCTGCGGGAAATTCGAGCGCTTCCGATATGACGCCGGCCCGGATCGGGTTTACCTGGTTCGAAGCCGGCGTTCTTTTGTTTTCCGGCAATAATGAGGGGGGAGGGGGTCAGCCTCCGCAGCAATGTCCCGGGCTCTCACAGGAGCCGGGCGAGCCGCAGCATCCTCCCGAAGACGGTCCGAAAGAGGGATTATCTCCTCCCACGGAAATGTTCGGCGCGGACATCAATTTTGTAAGATCATCGCTGCCACAGCTCTTGCACGCCGGTTTTTCTTCCCTGCCGAGGAGCAGCATCTCGTGTACCGCTCCGCATTTTTCACAACGGTATTCATAAATAGGCATACCTTTCTCCTTCTTTCGAGACCTGATCTTAAGCGGTCTTTCAGTGCGCGCATCCTCCGCCCTGCTGATCGTGACCGCTGCAGGCGTGCTGGATGGTCAGTTCCGGGAGTCCGTTTGCCTTGAGCATCTCGAGATTTGCCCTGACCGTGGGTGCAACCGCGCGGTATACCTTAATCCCTTTCGAGTTGAGACCTCGTATGGCTCCGGCTCCGATTCCGCCGACCACTACGGCATCAACATCCCGGCCGCCCATTGCCATGATGGGATTGCATGCGCCATGGACATGGTCCATGTCTGCGTTGTTGACGGTGACGGGTTGTTCGACTGCGGTATCGACCATGACAAATGCCGGTGCCGAGCCGAAATGATTATAGACCGTGCTCTCCATTCCTTCGTCCTTCTGTACCGGGAAACATACTTTCATTTTGTGACCTCCGATTGATTTGCTGTTTCTATCGTTAAAACCTTGCCCTCTATGAGGGCTTTTGCCTTCTTGCGCCGCCCTTCCCGCAAAATACTGCCGAAGGTGGCCCTCGATATCTTCATCTTCAGAGCGGCCTGCTCATGATAAGCCTTCATGGTCGGCGAGCTTCTTCGCTTCCAATTCATCGACGTTGACCCATACCTCTTCGAGGTCCGCCAGAGGTATGCCCCTCGGCTTGAAGTGAGGTGCCCTGGGTTCACCTTGCACACATCTTTGCTTCTTGGGCCGGGGCATAGACATATTATAAGCATATGTGCATAATAGTGTCAATTGTTGTTCCCATGAAAGTCTCCTGATTTCAGAAATGTTGCTTCTTTCGCCTAAATACGGTAAAACACGCGCAGAAAATGACAGGGATTAAAAAGGTCCATGCCGTTGTAGGTGGTTTCCATCTCGTGAATGTATTTCACCGCGGGGGAGAAGAAAACGGCGTCTCTCCCCGTGTCGCTTGTCCGGCCGCAGACCTGGGGTATGAGAGAATTTGACACGGCAATACACTTTGATTCATAATGGCGAGAGCGGCTGAAAGAGAGCCTGAAAGAGAAGGAGTGATGCGTTGTCGCGGCCCAGGGACATTAAGCTGTCGAAGGATACATTGAGAGAGCCTCTCCGGTTCGAGACGCTCCTGACCCGTCTGGCGGCCCTGTTTATCAATTTGCCGTCGGCCTTTGCCGGGAGTCAGATCGAGAGGGGGCTCCGTCTCATTCTCGATTTCCTTGGTATGGATCGGGGAATGCTCGCCCTTTTCGGCGAGGGATCGGACGAAATGACAACCGTCTGGGGCTGCACGGTCCCGGGAGCAGGATTTTCGGACGGGGCGGAGCTGAAGGATTTTCGCCCATGGCCGAGGAGAAGCCCGGTCTGCAGTGCTCCGGTTTTTTGGCAGGGGCGTGAGGATTTGCCGGAAGAGGCGGTCCTGGAGCGGGAATACTGGGAGAGGACGGGCACAAGGGTGGGGGTGCTCATCCCCATAAGAGCCGGTAGCACCGTTTTCGGAACGGGAGTGTTTCTATCGAGGCAAGAAGCCGGACCATGGCCTGCCGACACTGCCGGGAAGCTCACCCTCCTTGGAGAGATACTGGCGAATGTCTTCGGCCGTATGAGGGCGGAGGAGCAGAATGTGCGACTCCTGAGCTTTGAAAAGCTTCTTTCCAGGATATCGACGGAGCTTATCAATCTTCCCGGTTCTGAGATCGATGGAAAGATACGAAAGGGGCTCGAGGCGGTGGTCAAATTCCTCGGCGTGGAGAGGGGCACTGTCTTCGAATTTTCGGCAGACAAGCTAAAAATGAACCGTACCCATTCATGGACGGAGGAGGGCATCCTCTCCTCTCCCGAAAGATATACTACGGAAGGGCTTCCCTGGACGGCAAAAAAACTCCAAAAAGGGGATCTCATACTCGTCGAGAAGATCGACGACCTGCCTGCAGAGGCCGCCGTGGACAAACAGTTACTCCAGGAATACCGGATCAAGTCGGCTATTATGGTCCCCATGATGGCCGGAGGCTCTATCCTCGGCTCCGTCGTGGTAAGCACCATCACGAGGGAGACAGTGTGGCCCCGCCAGCTACTGGACCGGTTGAAGGTTATAGGCGACATCTTTGCGGGCGCTCTTGCGCGAAAGGAGGCGGAAAAATCGCTGCACGCCGCGCTTAAGGAAGTGACGGAGCTGAAGGAACAACTCGAGGCTGAGAATGTATACCTCCGCAAGGAGATAAAGACGGGACAGTCCCTTGACAAGATCATCGGCCGCAGCGTGGGACTCAGGCACGTATTCTTTCGTGCGAGTCAGGTGGCCGGGACGGACGCGACGGTCCTTATCCTCGGTGAAACGGGGACCGGCAAGGAGTTGATCGCCCACGCCATTCATGACATGAGCCCCCGGAAAGACCGGCCCCTCATCACGGTCAATTGTGCGACCCTGCCGTCGGAGCTGATCGAGAGCGAGCTTTTCGGGCACGAAAAGGGCGCATTTACCGGGGCTGACACCAGACAGACCGGCCGCTTCGAAACTGCCCACAATTCCACCCTTTGCCTTGACGAGATCGGTGAGCTGCCCCTCAAGCTCCAGGCCAAACTGCTGAGGGTAGTGCAGCATGGCGAGTTTGAACGACTGGGCTCTCCCCGGACCTACAAAGTCGACGTAAGGATCCTTGCAACGACGAACAGAAACCTCGAGGAAGAGGTCCGCCGGGGCCGGTTCCGCGAAGATCTGTTCTACCGCCTTAACGTCTTCCCGATCATGATTCCCCCCTTAAGAGATCGGAGAGAGGACATCCCGCTCCTCGTCGAGGCTTTTGTGGCCAAGTACGGAAGGAAGCAGGGAAAGAAGATTACCTCCATCGCAAAAGAGACCATGGCCGCACTCCTCGATTACCCGTGGCCGGGCAATATCCGGGAGCTGGAAAGCGTGATCGAGCGAAGCGTGATCCTTTGCCCCGGTCCCGTGCTGCGCCTTGCCGATAAGCTGACTAATCCCTCCTGCGTAGCCAAGGACCGCAAATCAAACCTTCAGGACGTGGAGAGGGAGCACATTCTGAATGTCCTTTCCGAGAGCCGATGGCGAGTGGAAGGAGCGAACGGAGCCGCGGCTGTATTGGGCCTCCACCCAAGCACGCTAAGGTCCAGAATGCGCAAACTGGGCATAAATAAATAAGCCCACGATATTTCACGTATTCCGTGAAATATAAAAGCCTCACCGATCGCCGCGTCATGTTCTTTTAGGCTCACCTCACTAAAATCTCATATCGTAATAGGGTTTAATGCGCAACCGCACAGGCGGCAATCGAGGGCACCTGTCTTGCATCACAACCCGTGACGCCTGCGCTGCTGCAGGTATCGGCGAAGATAATTTGAAAGGAGGCAAAGGCAATGGCGAGAGGTGAGAATCGGGCAGGGAAAAAGATCATGGAACCGGCAAGGGAAATCAGGGTGTGCAGGGAGGCCGATGTAGTAGTGGTGGGCGGAGGTCCTGCAGGGGTGGCGGCAGCTCTCGCAGCGGCCAGGAACGGCGCAAAGACCATTCTCGTCGAGAGATACGGCCATCTTGGCGGAATGGCTACGGGCGGGCTGGTGATACTCATCCCTCACATGAGCGATGGGACGAATAAGCAACAGGTAACCGGCATCTGCCAGGAGATCATCGGCCGGCTGGATATAGCGGGCGGCGCGATCCATCCCAGATACGAGGATTTAGGCTCGAAGAGCAGCAAACTGATCAAGCGCTGGCAGGATTATCTCTTCTTCGTGATCGAGGGCAGGCTCAGGCTGAGCGTACTGGTGGACCCGGAGATCATGAAGTGTG
>DASXUJ010000116.1 GCA_036504895.1 Syntrophorhabdaceae bacterium | reverse complement strand
AATGGAGGCGATCTGGTAAGTATCGACGGCTTCAGCGGCTCGGTTTATCTGGGGACCCACGAGACCAAATCGGAGGAGCCCTTCAGGATCGCCCTTTAACCAGGAAAGATACTTTCTAAATAATGAAGGCCCTGCTCTTGTGTGAGACGAGAGCAGGGCCTTCATTATCTCAATTATCTCAAGCTAACGATTTATGGGCAAAAACGGTGAGATCGCCCATTCTGTTCGTGTAGCTGCCATACTCATTGTCGTACCAGCCGAATATCTTTGCGTGTACCACGGGCAGCCTGACCGTCTCCGCCTTCAGGGCGGAAGGGATGTTCGGCACCTGGGACAGGTCGATGGACATGAAGGCAGTCCTGCTATGGTTGAACTGCCCTTCGATCACGATAGCGGCATTGACTCCAATGAGGTCGGTGGAGACATTCTGCTCCTCCGAATAGCGGACCAGGTGCTCGGGGTCTTTATCCGAGATCTTCTTATAGAGGTCGTTGATGTGTTTGGTCGTGATCGACGGAACCCCATCCTTGCCCTGGTGTGCCTGAAACGTTACGTTCAGAACGATCAGGGATTCTGTGTTCGTGGGAACACGAATCGAATCCGCCATGAAGCCTATCTCCTTTACCTCGGGGATAACCTGGGCCAGCGCATCGGCCGCATTGGTGGAAGTGAGGATGATATTATTAAGGATGCTCCTGTTTTTCCTCAGATCCTTTTCGTCGGCCTTGGGCACGCTGTCGAGCACGCTCTGAGTGTTGGTCGCCGCATGGACCGTGGACATGGAGGCCGTAAGGATTTTACTCGTCTCCTTGTTGTCGAGAAGGGGCTTTACCATATGGGCGAGCCCGGTGGTCGTGCACGACGCCGCGGAAAGGAGCCTGTGCTTCTTATGGTCGAATGCATGGTGGTTGATCCCGTAAATAAGGGTTATTGCATCGGCGGGCATGGAGAGGGCCTTATTCTTTATCTTGAATGCCGATGAATTAACCACGATGCGGGCCCCGCCTTCCAGGTGTCCCTTGATGGAGCCCTTCTCGCCGTCACTCGCCGCCGTGGGATCGCCGAACTTGCCGGTGCATTCCGTCACTACCTGCACACCGTAGTCCCGCCATGGGATATCTTTGGGGTTCCTTGCATCTCTCAGCACCGTAACCGGAATCCCGTCAATGAGAAGCTTCCCTTTCTGCTCGTCCACTATTTTAATGACCGGCTCTGCATTGATACCGTGCAGGAACCTGTGAAGGAGCCCGTAAGTGGCGTCCTTCTCTATAAGCTGGGCAATGGCGAACATGCCCTTCCCCACTCCCCTTCCCTGGCTCACTACCAGTTCCTTAAAATACTTTCTGTTCACATGGTGCCACAGGGTCAGCTTTCCTATTCTCCCCAACCCGTTGATACCAAGGACGGGCGCCCTGTTCTCGAAAACCTCTACCTTGCCCATCGTAACCTCCTATTTATAAGTATCTCATACGTTCGGCATTAATAAGAAGCGGGAAGCCCGGTGCGCAATACGGGGCAGCCGCTTCAGAATCTTCGATATTATTCGGGATGTCGGCAGGTAATTCCGCCTATAGGAAGGAACCGTTCAAAACGCCTTTTTTCTTTCGGCTTCAGTGCCATGTGCCTGTGTCTCTTACTTCGCCTTCACCTGCCCGCAGGGGGAAAGCGACATTAAACCGACAGGAGAACTACGCCGTTCACGATTATGCTGTATTTATAACAAAACACCCCTTTGAAAGTCAACAGGTGTTTTTCCTTTATTCACGCAGCTATAACACGCCTTGAGCTCTTCCTTGCCTCGTGAGCCGGCGCCGGATTGACCAAGCATGCCGGGTGCCGTTCGTGCCTCTACCCGCCACACCCAATCCCTGGGCGTAATTCGTTCCGAGACTGATTATTCATTCTTTGCATAAGTCTTATTATCGGATTCATACTATTCATTTGCGTGAATACTACATTTCCCTTATAATATAAGCATGGACAGGTTGGATTTAAAAGGTATGACATGCCCTATTCCGGTTGTGGAGACCAAAAAATATCTCGACAAGAACCCGGTGGGGGAAATAGAGATAATTCTCGATAATGATGTGGCAGCAGGCAACGTAACCCGCTTTCTCACGTCCAAGGGATATTCCGTCTCATCGGAGATGGAAGAGGGCGGAGCCCTTTATATTCTTAAGGGCGCAAAGGTCGGCGGGGTCCAAGAGCCGGATGCCTCCGCGTGTACCACCGTTCCTACCGAGAAAAAGCTCCTGGTGGTCATTGACTCGGACACTATAGGCCGGGGAGATGATGAATTAGGCAGGGTCCTCATGAAATCTTTTCTTTCCACCCTCAAGGACCTTGATGTGATTCCCTGGAGGATCGTTTTCCTCAACGGGGGAGTAAGGCTGCTTGCGGAGGGCTCCGATTATGTCAACGCCCTCTCCGAAATCTGCGGGCTCGGAACCGAAGTGCTCGCCTGTGGGACATGCCTCGATTTCTTCGGCCTTAAAACGAAGCTCGGGGTCGGAAGAGTGAGCAATATGCATGAGATCGCTTCCTCCTTTGTCGAGGCGAGCAACGTGCTGAAGCCTTGATACACAAATCTCCGGCAGCGGGAGCGGAGGTCGCGCGCACCATCCTGGGCGCTTCCCCCGGTACATTATGATCTATCTCGACAATTCAGCCACGTCGCACCCAAAACCGCCACAGACAATGCGCTACATGGTCGACTTCGTCACCAATGTAGGGGGGAACCCCGGCAGGAGCGGCCACACCGCCTCGGTCGAAGCGGCACGGATCATCTTTCGCGCCAGAGAAAAACTCGCGTCCCTCATCAAAGCGCCTGATTCCGAGCGTATAATCTTCACCCAGAACGGCACCGACTCCCTCAATCTCGCGATACTGGGAATCCTGGGCGAGGCAGACCACGTAATTACTACCTCCATGGAACATAACTCGGTCATGAGGCCCCTCACTTACCTGCAAAATACCCGGAAGGTTCAGGTATCGATAGCCGATTGCGCTCCCCATGGAGAACTTGATCCTGAACGAATTAAGGGCCTCATAAAAAAGAATACCAAAGCCGTAATTATCAACCATGGCTCCAATGTGACGGGCGGCCTACAGGACCTCAGAGGCATAAGAGCGGCTACGGAAGGTCTGTTTCTTATCGTCGACGCCTGCCAGACCATCGGTTCCTTCCCCATCGATGTCGTGGGGGATCGGATCGACGCCCTCTGTTTCTCCTGTCATAAATCCCTTTACGGAGTGCAGGGCCTCGGGGCTGTGTACCTCCGGGAGGGCGTTACACCCATACCTCTCAGGTTCGGGGGCACGGGCAGCAGGTCGGAGTCGATCGAGCAGCCCACAATCCTTCCGGACTGCTACGAGAGCGGCACGCCCAATACCCCGGGCATCGCGTCCCTTTTAGGAGGCCTTACCTTCATAGAGGAAACCGGGATCGGGAAGATCATGGAGAAGGAAGGAGCACTCATGAAGGCCCTTCGCGCCGGCCTTGAAGATACGGGACAAACAACGATATATGGCGCCCAGGGCAGCGCTCCCCCGATTCCTGTACTCTCCTTCAATATAAAGGGTAAATTACCGTCGGAGGTAGGGTATGAACTAAATAAGAGGGGAATTTACGTACGCGTGGGACTTCATTGTTCTCCCGAAGCCCATAGGACTATCGGCACCTTTCCTCACGGGGCCGTGAGGGTCTCTCCGGGCTATTTCACCGGTGAAAGCGATATCGCAGCATTCATAGAGGCGGTCAGAGAAATTGCAGAAACTTAAAAAATGTTCCTATTATCTTATATTTGCCACAATACATGACGTGTTGAAGGCGGAAAAAAGACTGAAGGAAAAGGGTTTGGCCATAGAGCTCATGCCCATCCCGAGAAATCTCAGCTCCGACTGCGGCTCCTGCATCAGGCTGGATGACGAGATCGAATCGGCAATGGCCTGCATGGGAGGCATCAAAGTCGAGAAACGCTACATGTTCGATGGAAAGGAATATATTGCCTTGAACCTGGAACAGGGCTGCGAACCCCCGTCAGCTTCTTCTTAAACCAGCGAGAATCCGCATCCCCATTCCTCATCGTCAAGACTCACTTCCGTACATGAGGAATACGGCACATCTCCGTAGGAAAAAAAGATAACCATGCAATTTCTCGCTTTATCCGTATAATAGAGGTTGCCGTCTTTATCCATGGCAAGAGGCAGCTCCTTGCCCTCCGGATATATCGATTCAAGGCATGGAACGCAAAGAAACGGCCGTCTGCCCGCGCCTTCCCCCCTGATGCCCTCTTTTTCCGCTTTCTTCCCGCACTTTTTACACTTCCCACTGACCTTCGCTCCCATACCCTACGCCCTCCTCTAGACTCTTATGCTTCCTTCGGGACACATTTCCTGACAGCAATAGCAGCAGATGCACGCACGGTAGTCGAACCGGGGCAGCCCCTGCTCCATGGTTATCGCGGAGGCAGGGCACATGCTGCCGCACACCCCGCAGCCTCTGCACATCTCTTCCTTCACCTTAGGCTTTTTCACGAGTAATTTTCGGAGAATCTTCTTCACAAACCCCGGAAGTGCCCAATCCGCGGCCGATTCCCGCGCCGGAATGAGCCCTTGGATAAGGGGAGCCCCCAGGTCCACGACTTCATATTTTCCCAATAATCCATGTTTGATCGCAACAGCGCTCAGAGGCAGAGGCGGATCTATACCCGCCCGCTTTTCGATCACATAATCAAGGGCGAATGCGTTTTTGGACATGGCAATTATGCCGAAAGGACGGACCCTTCCGCTCGAGGGGCCGTCTCCGTCCATGCCGATGATCCCGTCAAGGATAGTAAGGGTCGGTTTTACAAGGTTATGGATATCGGCGAGCACCGATGCGAAAAGGAACCTGTCCTTTCCTGCCCTCAGGTGCCACCTACCCTTTTCCTTGCCCGGCACGAAGCCGAAAGTATTTTTCACCCCCAGAGTAAGACCCATCATGACATGGGTTTTCAATTTCGGGAGATTTATGATCCCATCATAAGAGCGGATATCCTCGGCAAGGGTGAAGACCCTGTAAGGTGATACGCCCTCTCCTTTCACAAGTACCTTTTTGTTGAAGGGGGCGATTTCGATTCCCATCTCCTCGACCACTTCCATGAGACCGCAAACCCTGAGCACCCTTTCGCACGATTCATACCCGGGGCTGTCCCCGATATATATCTTCGCGCCCAGGTCCCGCAACACTTCGGCAATAGCCCGCACCACGGCGGGATGGGTAGTAACGGCTTTCTCAGGGGATTTGCCGGAGAGGAGATTTGGTTTCAAGAGGACCCGGGCGCCCTCAAATTCCTTCTCCATGCCGCCGATTCCTTCGAGAATAAAATCCTTTATGAGGGAAACCCGGTATTCGGGGCATGAGCCGAGGTAGACCCTTTCCAAATTCTTACTCGCCGTTGAAGCGGGCTTCGAGGAAGGTGATGCATATCCTGCCTTCAATGCCCTCCCAGCAAGACTTGCTCTCCCGCTCTCCCAAATTGTAAACTACCCGGTAGCGCGCGCGCTGCACGAAGAGGCCTCCCGGTCCTTCCCGGACAGGTCCTCTCAGGGTCAGATCATCGATAAAGTCTTTCAAGCTTATATCGAACCTTTCCTCGAAAGCCTTTTCGTTGACATATTTTTCGTCTCCGGCCGCCAGGAGAAAGGTTTGGGGGGTCTTTTTAAGGTAGACGATTGTTTCCCCAAAGGGACCGTACACCTCCATCTGCATCGCATCGGGATAGGCGACCCTGAGAGACATGGAGCCTGAATAATGCATATCCTTCCACGCCATATTCAGGTCGCACAAAGCTTCCATGGAATCGATTGTCTTAGGCCATTCTATGGGAAGTGCGGTCTTACGGGTGAGGAAGGAGCATCCGGACAGGAGCAATAGAAGGCAGAGCCATACCAGTCCTTTTTTCACTTTATTTTATCTTGGGCTTCCTTTATTTTCTTATCCAGGGCCCGCTTCTTATCTTCTTTCTTTTCGAGCCTGCCCGACCTTTCAAAAGATTCGACGGCATTGCGATAATCCCTCATGCTCATATAGACCTCTCCGAGATGCTCTGCGATAGTGGGGTCGTCGGGGAGGGATTGGGTTGCCTTCAGTATCTCCGTGAGGGCCATCTTATAGTTGCCCTTCTTATAATATACCCACCCAATGCTGTCGAGAATATAGGCGTCTTCAGGCCTTTTCTGCAAAGCCTTTTTGATCATCTCTTCGGCCTGATCGAGGTTTATCCCTTTTTCCGCCCATGTATACCCGATAAAGTTAAGGGCGTGGGCATACTCGGGGTCGAGCTTCAGCACCTCCTGCATAATACTCAACGCCTTATCCGTCTCCCCGGCCTTCTCATGGAGCATTCCTATCTGGTAGAGGAGGTCCACATTTGTCGGGAATAAGCGACGGGCCTCGTTGAGCGTCTCTATGCCTTTCCGGAAATCCCCCTTCTCTTCATATAATGATGAGAGAAGGATGTAGAGGTCGACGCTGTCCTTCTTCGCTGCAGTAAACCCTTTAAATTTTTCGATACCCTCGTCGATTTCACCGGTTTTTACGTAAAGAAAAGCGATATTCTTTGCAGCGTCCATAAATTCTTCGGCATTCGGCTCGATCTGGAGGAATTGGCGGATAGCCTCTTTAATATTTCCCTTTTCTTTCCAGGCAACGGCAACATAGTACCGGACGGAGTTATTCTTCGGTTGGGATGCGAGGAGAAAATTGAATTCCCGTATCGCCTCGTCGAATCTGCCCTCCTCCAGGTGAAGGAGCCCTATTTTGATCCGGATCGACAAATCTCCCCTATCCACGTCAGAAAGCTTCTCGAACTCATGGATAGCCCTGTCGTACTGCTTCCGTCTTACGTAGACCGCCGCAATTCTCGATCGGGCCCTCTTGTTGTCCGGGTCGAGGACCACTATCTTCTGATAAAGATCGATGGCCTTGTCGAAATTACCTTCCAGCTCATAGATAGTCCCAAGGTCCATGAGGGCGGGCTCGAAATTCGGCTTGAGCTCCAGGACTTTGGTCAGGAAGGCGGCGGCTTTGTCGTAGAGCTTCAGCTCCGCGTGAAGCCTTCCCATATAGTAGAGGGTAAGGATGTTATCCTCGTCGTAGGCCAGCACCTTCTCATAGGTCTTGATGGCCTGATCATATTTCCTTTCCGTAATATATATGGCGCCGAGGTGCAGATATGCTTCCGTGTCCTCGTCGTCCAACGCAATGCATCGCTCATAGAGGGATTTTGCCTTCCCGGGGTCTTTCTCGGCCTGGTAGAGGCCGGCGAGCAGAATGAGCGCATTTCTGTTCGTGCCGTTTATCTCGATCGCTTTCTTCAGAAGCTCTTCTGCTTTAGGGAAATTACTTTTTTTGATGTAAACCAGGGCAAGCTCGGTCCTGATGTCCGCAGAGCCGGGGTCCGCGGCAAGGGCCTTCCGGTAGGACTCTATAGCCTCGTCATAATTCCCTTGTGCCTCGATCCGGTAACCCTGGAGGAAAGAGAAAATCGACGCGGAATAATCAATTCCCCATGCCTGAGCAAGGGGAGAAAGAAAAAAAGCTAAAAAGAGAAATACCGTTTTTTTCATAAAGTTGTTGTTATGGCCTCCCTATTGTATCACAGGCGCGGCTAAAAAACCATGAGGGGCCTATCGTATGAGTCTTCCGATCCTTTCCCACCGTACGTAATGAAGGAGGTCAGGCGATTCGCCGTCCCACGAGAAGTAGATGATGAGGGCTTTGCCCACAAAAAGGTCTTTTCTGACGAAACCCCAGAACCTGCCGTCGAGGCTTCTGTCCCTGTTGTCGCCCATGACGAAATAACAGTCTTTCGGGACCTTTTGCGGGGGGAGGTTATCTCTCGGAGAGAGGAATCCGGGCATTATCACATTCGGCTCGGCATAATGGGCCCAGGGGTCCTTGATTCTCTCGCCGTTGACGAAAATTTTGGTCTTATCCCTTACCTCCACCGTCTCCCCTTCGGTCGCGATGACCCTTTTAATGAAGTCTTTGCTCGTGTCGACGGGGTACCTGAAGACCACCACATCGCCCCTTTTGGGCTTGCCGATATTCAAAATCACGATGTCGGTGAAGGGGACCTTCATCACATAGCTGAGCCGGTTTACCAGCAGGTGGTCGCCTATAAGAAGGGTGGGCTCCATGGAGCTCGACGGGATCTTGAAGGCCTGTATAAAAAAACTACGGACGAAAAAGGCGATAATCGCCGCAATGATGAGGGACTCTGCATATTCCCTCGTCTTACTTTTGTTTCCTTTCATTTAGGCTCCTTTTGCCCTCTTCCACGCAGTCCGGGGCGTCACATTCTCTCCGGCGCCGATACGCCGAGGACCTGCAGACCGTCCTTTATAATAGCTTTTAATATCTTGAGGAGCAATAACCTCGCCAGAGTGAGGTCCGGGTCTTCGCCCAGGACCCTGGCCTTATTGTAATAACTGTGAAATTTTCCCACCAGATCGAGCAGGTAGAAGGCAATGCGATGGGGCTCGAAGCCTCGCGCACCGCCCTCCAAGGCTGCATAATACTGGAGCATCATCCTGATCAGGTTGATCTCCTCCTTAAGCTCGAGCCGGCTTACATCGGCACGGTCGAGATCATTGAGGTCTATACCGTTCTCCTCTGCGACCCGAAAAATGCTTTCAATCCGCGCGTGGGCATACTGGACATAGTAGACGGGGTTGTCGTTTGAGGTTTTCTTGGCGAGATCGAGGTCAAATTCGAGATGGGCATCACTCTTCCGCATGAGAAAGAAGAACCTCGCCGCGTCCCTTCCCACCTCATCGAGCACTTCTTTCAAAGTGGTGAATTCACCGGACCTGGTCGACATGCCCACGGGCTTGCCGTCCTTAAGGAGGGTGACGAACTGTATGAGGAGCACCTTCAGGGCCTCCGCGTCCCGCCCCAGCGCCTTGAGGGACGCCTTCATGCGGGGGATGTACCCGTGATGGTCCGAGCCCCAGATGTCGACGAGCATCTCGAAGCCCCGATCGAGTTTATCCCGGTGGTAGGCGATATCGGATGCAAAATATGTCTTCTCTCCGTCGGACTTGATGAGCACCCTGTCTTCGTCTTTTTCGAAGAGGCTCGTCCTGAACCAGAGGGCATCCTCTTTTTCGTAGGCATAGTCCTTTGTTTTGAGAAACTCCAGGGTGTCCTGCACCACGCCTCTGCTGAAGAGAGACGATTCTCTATAGTAATTGTCGAATTTTACCCCGAAGGCCTCGAGGTCGTCTTCAATACTCTTCATTACCAGATCGCCCGCAAAGGAGGCCATAAGCTTTATCGCCTCGTCCCGGTCTTCCGGCACCGGGATCTGCTTCTCGTCTATGAGGGCTGCAATCTCTTTGACATAATCTCCCTGGTACAGGGTTTTTCCATATTCGACTGTTTCGCCTCGCCCTTCCTTCCACCTGAGGTAGGTCGACTCACCCAGGGTCTGTATCTGTTTGCCGGCGTCGTTGACGTAGTACTCCTTCGCCACCTCATATCCGGTTTTCTTCATAAGGTTGGAGAGCACGTCTCCCACGGCCGCTCCCCTCCCATGGCCTATATGGAGGGGTCCGGTGGGGTTGGAGCTTACGAACTCGAGTAAAGCCTTCTTCCCTTTACCCACATCGGGGAACAGTATCTCGAGGCCCGAGTCGTTCACTGCCTTGAGACCCTGTCTCCAGGCATCTTCCTTGATATAGAAATTTATGAAACCTTTGCCCGCAACTTCCACCTTATCACAGAGGTGATCGAATTCCATGCTCTCTACGAGCATACGGGCAATTTCAGGGGGAGACTTCCTTAACTTGGGGGCGAGGAAAAAGGCGACGTTGGTCGAGTAATCCCCATATCCCTCTTCCCTGGGAGATTCTATTATCGGGTTTACAAGAAAATCCGGAGGTATAGCCCCTCTCTCTTTCCCGGCGTTGAGGCAGCTCTCAATTATCTCCGCTATCTTTCTTTTCAGCATCCCCCTTCTCCGTATCCTTTATCGCCATATCCCTGGTAAAATCGGGACATTTCAATTGAATGTCTTTGCTTCTCAGAAACCTTTTTTGGCAATCCTTTCTCCAGGCGCAAAGGGCGCACAGGGCCGGCTCGTCCGTCATGGCGACTCCGTGAGGATTTCCTTATAGAGGAGCGGCTTTCTCTCCTTCATCAGGGGCCATTCCCGCCTGAACTCTTTCAAATATTCAAAATCCACGTCGGCCAGAAGCAGGCTGTCTCCTCCCCCCGTCGGACCGCCTATGATCTCCCCCTCGGGGTTTACGCAGAAAGACATGCCGTAGAAGTCCTGCGCCTCTTCGCTTCCGGCGCGGTTTACCCTCATCATGTAGACGCCGTTCGCGATGGCGTTCCCGGATATCACCGTCTGCCAGATATGCTGGGATTTGAACGCGCAGGCCGTGGGAGCGAATACGATGTCGGCCCCTTTAAGGGCCAGAATCCTCGGTCCTTCAGGGACCAGATTGTCCCATGATATCTGGATGCCTATCTTACCTTCGGAAGTCTCGAACACGGGAAAACCACGGTCGCCGGAGGAAAAGAAGAATTTCTCTTCCCACAGAGGGATATGGGGCAGATGGATCTTCCTGTAGACGCCGGTCACGCTCCCTTTGTCGAGGACCACGGCACTGTTGTAGTACTTGTCGCCCTCTTTTTCGAATATGGGGAGAATAACGACCCCCTCGGCCGACTTCATTCTC
The DNA here is from genome assembly GCA_036504895.1 of Syntrophorhabdaceae bacterium. Taxonomy (NCBI): domain Bacteria; kingdom Pseudomonadati; phylum Thermodesulfobacteriota; class Syntrophorhabdia; order Syntrophorhabdales; family Syntrophorhabdaceae; species Syntrophorhabdaceae bacterium. The sequence continues at coordinate 3,015 of DASXUJ010000116.1, read as the reverse complement.
TCCTGGATTTTCCTCACCGTCTCCCCGTCTACTGTTTCGGCAAGGGCGAAGGCGCTCTCATCTTTCTCTTTGGGAAACCAGGGCAGATTGAAGAGCTCCTGGAAACAGATAATCCGGGCCCCCTCTTCGAGGGCCATATCCATGATCTTCAGGGCCTTCTCTGTATTCTTCTCTTTATCTTTTGAGCACGCGAACTGTATTCCGGCTATTTTCATATCTATTTTTTGTTTGTCGCATGAATGATGAACCAGGGGTCCAGCCTGTATTTCTTCGAGACCTCTTCAATATAGAGATTACAGTGATTTTTGAGCAGATCGATGGGGACGGCGGCTGTCCATCCCAGACGGAGGAACAGGGGAGAAAAGAATTTCTCGAGCCTCGCCAGAACCGCATTCTTGCTGCTGAAATGATTGATCACGATGATCTTGCCGTTGTTCTTCACTATTCTCTTTATTTCCGCCATCATTTTTATGGGATTAGGCACCACGCTGACAATGAAGGGCACCACCGCGTGATCGAAGCTGTCATCGGCAAAGCTCATGTTCTCCGCGTCCATCTCGAGAAGAGAGACGTGGTCGAAGCCGAACTTGTCCTTCTTCTCTTTCGCCTTTGTCAGCATCTTCCGGGTAATGTCTATTCCGACCACCCTGCATGATTCCGGATATAATTCCAGGGAAAGGCCTGTGCCCACTCCCACCTCGATGATGGTGTCGCCCGGCTTTATGCCGATCTTCTGAAGGCCCAGCCTGATCCTCGGAAAAAATGACTGCGCAAACAGGATGTCGTACACGGCCGCGTATCTACTGTATATTCGCCTGATCTCTTCCCGGTTCATAAGCTCAAAACCTAACAGATGGGAAAGAGCGGTGTCAAGGAAAAAGACGCGCCCCGCATGGCTTCCGGCCCGTGAGAGATGGATAACAAGGGTCGCATCCCGGGGCCGGCATCGGCCGAGACCCTATTCCGCTCCTTTCTTCCGGAGCCGTGTACGGGGTCTCTGCCGCCGGTTTCATTCGGTCTAGTAGTTCTCCGCCAGGACCTCCTGATACGCCTGGGGATGGGCGCAGGCCGGGCATTCATCGGGCGCTTCCGCGCCTTCATGAATGTAGCCGCAGTTCCTGCAGCGCCACTTCACAGGCTTCTCTTTCTTGAACACCGTAGCTTTTTCCACGTTCTGAAGAAGGGCAAGGTACCTTTGCTCATGGCCCCACTCTCCCTTCGCTATTTCCCTGTATACCGTTGCTATTTCCGGAAATCCTTCCTCATCCGCGATTCTGGCGAACTCGGGGTAGAGGGTAGTATACTCCAGGTTTTCACCGTCGGCCGCTTCCTTCAGGTTCTCGAGCGTCGTGCCGATTAGCCCCGCCGGATAGGATGAAGTGATCTCCACGGTGCCGCCTTCGAGAAATTTAAAGAACCTTTTCCCATGCTCCTTCTCGTTCTCCGCAGTATCCTGAAAAATCGCGCAAATCTGCTCGAAGCCATCCTTCTTCGCCTGGGACGCGAAATAGGTGTAGCGGTTTCTCGCCTGCGATTCGCCCGCGAAGCTCGCGAGCAGGTTATGTTCCGTCCGTGTGCCTTTCACTGATTTCATCTCACTCCTCCTACAATATAGTCATTAAATTGTTTCGATGAATTTCCTTCACCTGCCGCTTATGCCTTCCACAGTCCATGGAGATTGCAATATTCCCGGGCCGTTACTTTCTCTGCTTTCACTGCGAAAAAAGCCTCCGGCGCCGCTCCCGGTGGAAGGAACTGCCTGTATGCCTTGCTGTCCGCGATGAGCTCGATCCATTCGATATGGTGCGCTTCCTCCATGGGATGGGCTATTGCCCCCACCTTCACCTTGAAGCCGTCCGCGGTCGCCTCGATCACGGGCACGTGTTTTTCGAGGGATGCATCCACCGTATTCTCTTTCAGCGCCATCATCGGCTGGTTGCAGCAGACGAGCTGCCCTGCCCCGCCGTGAAGCACTTCAACTATATTCCCGCACACTTCGCATTTGTACACTTCGAGTCTCTCAGCCATGCAATATCCTCCTATTTTGATCGGTTTGTCGCTGCCTGTCCGTTGGTGCCTATCCTTCCCAATAATCGAGTCCTTCTTCCTTCACTTTCTTTGCCCCTGAAGAGCATGAGGGAGAGACCGGGCGACAGAGGAACAAAGAGAAAGTGAAAATACGTAGCCGTTGCAAACTGCAGACGTGACAGCAATAGAACATCCATATCCCCTCCTCCTCCGGATTACGATCGACTGCACAAATGCGAGGTCTTCCGAGTCCCCCTCATGATGCCTTGTCCGCCCTCTCTCCTTTATTGCAGGACGGGCAGGTTCCATAAAAATCGACGTGATTGCCGATAATCTCGAATCCCTGCCTTTCGTTCTCGGGGATGGAGAGGCCGAAGCCCTCCTGAATATCCACTATTCTTCGGCACCTGATGCAGATAAGGTGGTTGTGGTCTGCCGTATCCGGATCGAATCTGCTCTTATCGGAATCGATGAAGAGCTCCCTGATATCTCTGAGGTCCTTCAAAGCCTTAAGGGTATTGTAGACAGTGGCAAGGGACATGGTGGGAAAGGTTTTCGATACGAAGGTGTAAATATCCAGGGCGGAGGGATGGTCCTTGTTGTTCTCCAGGTACTTGAGAATCGCCATCCTTTGAGGCGTCATCTTGAAATGCTTTTTCTTTTCCCCTGCCATGGTCTCCCTACCCTATAGTGATTCTTATCTACTATTTCATATCATCTGATAGTCGTTATTGTCAATCATTTTTGATAATGGGAATTGCGTTATTTTTCTCCTTCATCCCCTTTATATCCCGCCTCTTTTGTGTTACGTTAAGAAATATGTTCGGTTTAGGCCTCCCGGAAATTATTATCATACTTATCGTAGCCCTCCTCGTGGTGGGGCCGTCGAAACTGCCGGACCTTGCCCGCTCTTTGGGAAGGGCTTTCAATGATTTCAAGAGAATGGCCGATGACGTCAAAGATACCTTCAATGAAGAAGTGGTAAAG
>DASXUJ010000115.1 GCA_036504895.1 Syntrophorhabdaceae bacterium | reverse complement strand
GAAAATAGATAGGGCAAGCATGCTCCATTCCCTGGAGGTACGCACGCCTTTTCTCGCTCGCGAATTGCTCGAATTCGGATTCGGCAGATTGCCCGATAGGCTTAGGGTCACCCCATACACTCGCAAGGTATTACTAAGGAGGCTCGCAAGACGATTGCTGCCTGACAGCTTCGATGTTGGGCGCAAGCAAGGTTTTTCTCTTCCATTAAACACCTGGTTTAAGGGAGACTGGAGTGAATTCACTAGCGACGTGCTCATGGCGGCCGATCAGGCAATCTTTAACAGAGATGCCATCACGGGGCTCCTTCAAGGGCAAATAAGAGGTCTTTCCAACGCAAGTCGCTTGTTCTGCCTTGTTATGTTTGAGCTTTGGCGCCGCGAGTATCACGTCACATTATAGAGGTACGGCCCAAATGAAACTTCTGCTAGCAAATCTCACAAATGGAGGTCTAAGTGGTGGATACCGGAAATACTTACGGAAAATTCTGCCCTTGCTTCAGAAGCACCCTGCCGTAGATGAGTTGACCGTTCTCGTACCGCCGCAATCGGAGATTGTCCGTGAGCTTGGAGGAGTTCCTGTTGCACCTTGGCCTAGTGGCGATCAGAGGCGAGGATTCGAATGGGTCAAGGACCGGGTCAAGAGATTGACTCCTGACGTTGTGTTCATTCCTACGGCGCGCTCCGCCTATTTTCCGCGAATGCCGATTGTCTCTATGATAAGAAATATGGAGCCTCTAAGAGTTCCAGTCGGTGGAAATCCGTTTGGTGAAGTCATCAAAAACTTTGGAAGAGCCCATTCTGCGAAAAAGGCAAGCATCGATGCCGACAGAATTATTGCAGTCTCTGGCCACGTGAAAGAATTTTTAACAAATAAGTGGGGCCTAAGGCCTGAAAAGATAGGGGTGGTGTACCACGGAGTGGATATCCCCACCGCCCCATATCATTCCTCTGCGTTTTTGAACCTTGAGTGTATTGTTGATAGAAGATTTATTTTTACTGCCGGTTCTATCCGTCCCGCGCGAGGACTGGAAGACTTGTTGTCCGCCTTTGGTCTAGTTTTAGACGCTGTGCCGGGTATTAAACTTGTTATAGCCGGATCTATAGACCCTGGCATGGGGGCATATAAGTCAAGACTTGAAAAAATTCTGAAAAGATCCGGGGTTGTCTCCAGCGTTGTTTGGACTGGAGCTCTGACAGATATGCAAATGTCCTGGTGTTACCATAATTGTAGTGTGTTTGTAATGACAAGTCGAGCTGAAGCCTGCCCCAACGTAGTACTTGAAGCCATGTCGCATGGGTGCATATCCGTATCGACAGACACTGACCCCATGCCGGAATTCTATGCCGATACCGCGCTGTATTATTCGGCTGCAGACCATGTAATGCTTGCCAAAGCAATACAATCCGCCTTAGCGTTGGATAAGTCCCAAAGAATGGAAAGGTCGGCTAATAGCAAATCGCGAGCGGCCCTATTTTCCTGGGACGTGTGTGTCAATAGAACCATTCAAGAACTTGTTGAAGCGGTCAAGATATTTCATGGATCTTACAAAGAATAGTTCATTTGAATTTCACTGTCCCAAAGCATGGGTTAGGGCGCCGAAGTTGGGAAATGTTGTACCAGATTTCCTCAATGATGGTTCCGAACCGGCTTCGATTCTGGGAAAGCGCTAGCTTTGGATGAAGAGACGTGAATAGGATGAACAGAAGAAGGATGCTAGCGGAATAGGGGAAAAATATGCGAATTCTGGTAACGGGCGGCTCCGGCTTTATTGGAACAAATCTTATTGAAAACCTTGCACAGGTGAGCGCGTCGATCCTAAATATTGACAAGAGTGCTCCTCGAAACCGAGAGCATCAACGATACTGGAAAAAGTGCAACATTCTCGACAAGCCACAGATGGCCTCACTCATAGGTGAATTTCAGCCTACCCATGTGGTTCATTTGGCAGCAAAAACAGGAGTTTACGAAACTTCAGCCGAGGAATTCATCGACAATACCCAAGGAACCAGCAATCTGCTAGAAGTTTTGAAACCGCTGTCTCGATTAAAGCGCGTGATATTCACGTCAACTTTGCTAGTATGCAAGATGGGTTATATCCCGCAACATGAAACAGATTATAGTCCTTCAACGGCCTATGGGAAAAGTAAAGTTGAGATGGAGAAAATTATTCGGCGAGAAAAGGAATTACCGTTCGAATGGGTTATCATACGCCCAATTTCGATTTGGGGCCCTTGGTTTAGGGAACCTTACAAGAATTTTTTTGAAGCCATCGAGTGTGGGTGGTATTTTCACATCGGTGGCGGCCATTATAAGCGTTCGTTGGGATATGTAGAAAATGCTATTTTCCAGATTGAAAAGCTTTTGGCAGCTGAATCTGCTTTAGTAAATAAGAAGACTTTTTATGTGGCAGATGAAACCTCGTTGGACCTCTATGACCTTGCGAATGAAATAGCCAATCAATTGGGAAGAGAGCCTATCAGGCACCTTCCGTATGTCCTCATCAAGTTGATGGCATGGTTAGGGGATGTATTATTGGCTATCGGTTATAAGCGATTTCCAATGTCGTCCTTCCGTCTTAAAAATATCTTGACAGAATATGTATACGATCTGACACCAACTTCCAATATTACAGGCCCGGCTCCCTACAATTACCGAGAAGGGGTGCATCGGACCTTAAAGTGGTTAAAACAGGGCGCGTGAATTAATTGATTTCCCGGTCGCATTTTTGGAAAAGACGATGACTCGTTCCTTTTGATCTTTATGAAACAGTTGACCAAGAACATAAGCAGCCATGCACCCGTCTCCCATTTGACGGAGTTGATCGGGTTGATGGTATCTTTAGCGATTACTATCGTGGGTCTGATTGTGCTTTCTTGGAACTGTGTTGATCTCAATAATTTTGCTAAGGGTGAGGAAAATACAGCGGTAGGCGAATCTTACAAAGGCCGGGTGTTTGCAGCCTCTAATTTGGATGAGATTAGAAGTATCGTTCTTGAATGTTGTACGATGAAATGGCCTTCTGTCCGGGGCCAAGGAATTCAGAGAGTCCTATGGCTAGGAAACTCTCAGCTTCATTATATCAACCAATACAAACCGGGTGATCATTTGGCGCCGTATTGGTTACGAATTAGTTATAACCCGGACTATTTCGAGCCACTAGGTTTTTCGCTTCCTAATGCGAATTTTCAAGAGTTTTATATTCTTAGCCAATTTGTGAGCGATCGCGCGTCCTTGAGTGGGTTGATAATGGAATTAGTATTTGATGATCTGCGCGAGGATAAAATACGACGAGATTTTTCTAAGATCTTATCAGCGGACCTGATCGAAAGCATACGGCGAAACTCTAAAGTGGGCGCAATCATATTAGACCGATTCGCAATGCCGGAAAAGGAGGGAAAGGATAGTGGTATATTGACAGGGACCATTCAAAAACCTGTGGAAACGTGGCTTACTCGACAAATGAGCAGTCATTGGCACCTGTGGGCTGAAAGAGCGAAGATTGAAGGGGACTTCCTGGTGGGTCTCTACTATTTTCGGAATTGGGTATTCTGTATAAAGCCTACTTCGGAAAGAAAGATCATCAAGGCACGATATAATTTTAATATGCAGGCTCTTTCGGCAATATTGGAGGACTACCGTCGAAGGAAGATACCTGTCCTTATGTATATCGCCCCCATACGCCAGGACCATCCGATTCCCTATAACCTGCAGGAATATAAAGAATGGAAGGATGAATTGGCAATAATGGCAAACCGTTATGGGGCTCATTTAGTGAATTTGGAGAGGGCTGTGCCTGACGACAAATGGGGATCATACCACAAGGATGACATTGATTTCATGCATTTTCGGGGTCCGGGACACCGGATTGTGGCCGACGAGTTGCTGCCACACGTAAAGGGTCTGTTGAAATGGCCAAAGCCATAGGTTTTAATGTTCTTTAATTCGATAACTTATTTAGTATTTCTCGTCCTTTCGGTTGCGCTTTACTGGTGTTTACCCCTGTGGGCGCGGTGGTGGTTGTGCCTAGGGGCCAGTATCATCTTCTATGGCTTCTGGCGTATTGAATTCGTTTTCCTCATAATATTCTCGGCGTTTGTCGATTATTTTGTCTCCTTGCGAATTGCAGGAGCGGCTACCAGCAAGGGCAGGCGGTCGTGGTTAATCGTGAGTCTAATTATTAACCTGGGTCTGCTCGCTTACTTCAAATATACATATTTCATAGCAGACAACGTAGCTTTCATCGGAAAAGCTTTTGGAAGAGACTGGCAGTTCTCTTTAGGCAAGATAATCCTGCCCCTTGGAATTAGTTTTTATACCTTTGTATCGCTGAGTTACACCATCGACATCTATCGACGCGTTCTGGGACCCGTGAGGGATTTTAAGGTATATCTCACGTATGTCATGTTTTGGCCGCACATGATTGCGGGACCTATTTTAAGAGGACATGAGCTTATCAACCAAATTCTTCGCGGTTCCAGGTTTCGCGTTAGCCATATAGTGGCCGGCGTTAAGGCTGTTGTCGCAGGTCTTTTTTTGAAGGTTGGACTAGCCGATCAACTGGCTCCTATGGTCGATGACGCCTTCGGTATGAAGCCGGAATTATTGGGAGGGGTGGATGTGTGGACCATGGCGTTTGGGTTCGGCCTACAAATTTATTTTGATTTTGCAGGATACAGTCTTATAGCCATCGGTTCCGCCCGTCTTCTGGGTATTCATTTTCCGGAGAACTTTAATTGGCCCTATTTGGCGATCTCACCCCGCGATTTCTGGAAGGGCTGGCATATCACGTTGTCGTCATGGGTTAGAGACTATCTATACCTTCCATTGAGTGGAAACAGCTTCAGAGATAGTTCAAGGGGTGGAATTGACATTGTGACAGACGGGGTTAAGAGCCGAAACTTATCCGGGGGACTTACGCTTCCCCTCTTCTTGTCATGGTTTCTTATGGGTCTGTGGCACGGTGCCAGTTGGAATTTTGCCTTATGGGGATTATGGCATGCAACTCTAATATATATGTACCGGATTGCCAAGAACAAGTTTGGCTGGATACCGGCCGGACTGCAGTCAATGTTAGGTTGGTGTGTAACGGTTTCCTTGGTCATGCTGGGATGGATTCCCTTCAGGGCAGCCGATTTGGCAGACACTCTTGCTCTTTATTCGAAACTTTTTCAATTTTCCCGCTATCGAACATTGGGCTTTCGTGAAAATTTCTACCTGATCGTTTTTGTCTTTACTGCAGGTATGATCGGACTGTATTTCCTTAAAAAATCGAGAATTGCGGTTCTTCAGAATCCTTGGGTGAGACAGACGGGCGAGGTTATAGCCGTTAGCACGATGCTGTTCATCATATTTGTTTTTTTAAAACCAGTGAGCCAATTTATCTATTTTCAGTTTTAGGAGGATTATGGTCATTCTTGGTCTCAATGCATATCATGGCGATTCTTCGGCCTGCATCCTCGCTGACGGCGTGCTCCTCGCAGCTGCCGAGGAAGAGCGTTTTAAACGCATCAAACACTGGGCGGGATTTCCAACTCAAGCAATAAAATATTGCTTGGGGAGCGCCGGGATTAGAATCGATGAAGTTGATCATATTGCGATCAATCGGCGACCGAGTGCTCATATGTTGAAAAAGGCACTCTTCGCCTTTTCGAGGCGCCCCGGCTTGGGGGCTATAAAGAACCGGTTGACTAATGCAAGCAAGGTTTATGATATCGCCTCGGTTTTATGCTCCGAATTTTATATCCAGAATTCAAAACTCAGAGCTGAAATTCACAACGTTGAGCATCATCTGGCTCACCTTGCAAGCTCATTTTTCGTTGCTCCTTTTGACTCTGCCGCAGTGGTATCGGTGGATGGATTCGGCGATTTTGTGAGCACCATGTGGGGAATAGGTGACGGAAATCGGATAGTAGTGAATGATCAGGTAAGTTTTCCCCATTCTTTAGGTCTCTTCTATCTTGCAATGACGCAATTCTTAGGATTTCCGTATTATGGAGACGAGTATAAAGTGATGGGGCTAGCCCCTTATGGTAAACCCAGTGAAATGAATAAAATGAAGGAGATGGTGCAGCTTAGGCCGGAGGGACGTTTTGAACTATGTCTCGATTACTTCGTCCATCATTCGGAAGGAATCTCAATGGTTTGGGAAAAGGGAGAGCCCACGATTGGCACCGTTTTTTCGGATAAACTGATAGATCTGCTTGGACCGCCTCGAAGAAAGGACTCACCTATCAGTGAATATCATAAGAATCTCGGAGCTTCTCTGCAGCAGATGTACGAAGATGCATTTTTTCATCTTCTTAATCATGTATATGAAAAAACTGGAAATAGGACACTCTGTCTCTCTGGTGGATGCGCCATGAACTCCGTGGCTAACGGTAAAGTGTTCAATAGGAGCCCCTTTAAAGATATGTACATACAGTCGGCGGCAGGCGACGCAGGGGGCGCAATAGGTGCAGCATTCCACGTGTGGAATCAGGAATTGGGAAAACCACGATCGTTTGTCATGGAGCACGCGTACTTCGGCCCAGAATTTGGCAACAAAGAGATAATGTGTGAATTGGATAATGCAAGTTCCGAGATCAAGAGGGAAGGATGTGAGGTAACCTTAGTTGAAGACGAAGAAGCCCTGTGCCGGGAGGTAGCTCAACGTGTAGCCGAAGGTAAGATTGTAGGTTGGTTTCAGGGCCGAATGGAGTGGGGCCCGCGGGCCCTTGGGAATCGATCCATTGTCTGTGATCCGCGACGGCCAAATATCAAGGATATTCTCAATGTGAAGATCAAGCGTCGCGAATCGTTTCGACCCTTCGCACCGTCTATAATACGGGAGGCTGTAGCGGAGTGGTTTGAGACAGACTATGACGTACCTTTTATGTTGCAGGTATATCAGATTCGAGAACCGAAACGCAATTTTATACCTGCCGTAACACACGTAAATGGGTCCGGCCGTCTGCAAAGCGTTACAGAAGATCAAAATCCACGGTACTATAGGCTTATTAAGGCATTCGAGGCAATTACTCACGTGCCCATGGTTCTCAATACGTCTTTTAACGAAAATGAACCTGTAGTTTGCACGCCTAAGGAGGCATTGGACTGCTTTCTTCGTACGAAGATGGATGTGCTGGTTTTGAATAATTATTTCGTTGAAAGAGACGCAGTATAAAAGAGCGCTATGTTGTTAACCGTATCGTTGATTACTGTAGTATACAATGGCGCGAGGACTATTGCGGATTGTTTGAATAGTGTGGCTTTACAGAATTGTGCCTGCGAGCACATTATAATTGACGGCGGCTCCAGCGACCGTACGTTAGCCGTTGTCGGTGAATTTCCACACGTGTCAAAAATAGTTTCAGAGCCGGATAACGGGGTATATGATGCTATGAACAAGGGTATAAGGCTCGCGACGGGAGATATTATCGGTATTTTGAATGCCGACGATAAGTACGCCGATGACTCGATATTGGCCACAGTGATAAGAACCATTAATGTGAATAATCTAGACTCATGTTACGGAGACTTGATATATGTAGATAACGATGATATTGGCAAGGTGAAGCGTTACTGGAGGTCAAAAGCATATAACGATCGCCTCTTCTATCGGGGCTGGATGCCGCCCCACCCGACATTCTTCGTCCGCAAATCGATTTACGATCAATTTGGTGTATTTGACCAGAAGTTTGGAACAGCAGCCGACTACGAACTAATGTTGCGGTTCCTCGTAAAACACAAAATTACTACGAAATATATCCCCAAAACTCTGGTAAAGATGCGCTGTGGGGGGCTGAGCAATAATTCGCTGCGAAGCAGGTTGAAGGCCAATCGGTCTGACAGGCTTTCTTGGGCAGCCAATGGTCTTACACCTGGACCTTTAACGTTATATCTCAAGCCATTGTCTAAGCTAGGGCAGTGGATTCGACCATATGTTATAGAACCGGACAATTCTTTAATCAAATCCAATCCTCGGGACATATAATCTTCCGGTTTCAATTCTAACTTATATTTTGAGACTGAAACGAGGATGATTTTTTCCAATTGAGGAGCAGCACGGGGAATGAGGCTCTTTATGTCAAGCTGAAAGAGGGGTTGATCAAAATTAGCTCTCAACTTCGACCGAAAGCGGCCCACCCTGCACATGCTCTGCTCTAATTCGTGAGCAAGACCTCACGCCAATCAAGTCGAATCCGTAGGCGGTATATCATGAAAATCTTTCTAGTAGCTGGAGCACGACCCAATTTCGTGAAAATAGCCCCGATAATTCGGGCGCTGGTCAGCCAGCGAACTAACAGGCTGCGCTGGAAAATTGTTCATACTGGCCAACATTATGATTACGACATGTCCGAGGCATTCTTCGAGGACCTAGAGATTCCAAGACCGGACTATTATCTTAATGCAGGTTCGGGGACCCATGCGGACCAGACTGCCCGGATAATGATAGGGTTTGAAAAGGTCTGTGAAAAGGACCGTCCTGACATAGTCATTGTTGTAGGCGACGTCAATTCGACACTAGCGTGCAGCATTGTCGCAAAGAAAGATATGATACGCGTCGCCCACGTCGAGGCTGGCCTCAGAAGCGGCGACATGGGAATGCCCGAGGAGATCAACAGGATTGTAACCGATTCTGTCAGCAACTATTTCTTCGTCACGGAAAAGAGCGCCATCAATAATCTCCTCAAGGAAGGCAAACAGAAGAAAGATATTTTTTTTGTTGGTCACGTGATGGTAGATAACCTTTACTACCAGATACGAAAGTTGAAAGCTTCGGATTCATCTATTTTTCCGACCTCGAGAATAAAGGATAAACTCAACGAATATGCCTTTCTAACTCTTCACCGGCCCTCTAATGTCGATGATCCGAGGGTTTTTGGTGAAATAATTGAGGCTTTGAACCAAATATCTGATGAAATGCCTATTCTCTTCCCGGTGCACCCTCGTACGCGTAAACAGCTTGACATCCACAACCTAAAACTCGGCCCTAATGTGACCCCACTCTCTCCACTGGGGTTCAAGGAGTCGTTGTTCCTCTGGAAGGACGCGAATTTCGTGCTCACCGACAGTGGAGGTCTCCAAGAAGAGACCACCGCTCTTGGCGTACCATGTTTTACGGTTCGTGAAAATACCGAAAGACCGATCACTATAGATGAGGGGACAAACACCCTTATTGGCACCGGCAAGGGCGATATATTACGCGCTTTTCGTACTTTCCAGAAGAATGGTGGCAAGCGGGGGACCGTTCCGGCTTTGTGGGACGGCTGTGCTTCAGAAAGAATAGTCGACATACTATTGAAGCTAACGCGTGATGTTTAACGTGGGTTCACTATGACAACAGTCATCGCTACTTTTTTTATCGCTCTTTTAATCTCCCTGATCGCCGCCCCCCTTGCTGGCAAGTTGGGAAGATTGATCGGTGCAGTCGACAAGCCCAACGAGCGCAAGATGCACTATGGGACAATACCGAGGAGTGGAGGGATAGCTATATTCGTAGCTTTCTGGTTGACGATGCTCTTGTGTGGATTTTTGAAAACTCAGGTGTCGGAGCTATTTACATGGAACCCGAAGATGATCGGATTTTTTACGGGCGGTGGTCTGATTTTCGCCGTCGGCTTACTGGATGATATTTATCGTCTCGGCGCGAAAGTCAAGCTCCTACTGCAAATAGCTGCCGCCACGGTGGCCTTTGGATCGGGAATGCAGGTGGACACATATTATTTTTTGGGAGGGACGATTCATTCTTTTATCATCAGCTATTGCCTCACTATATTCTGGTTCGTGCTCCTCATTAATGCCATTAATCTTACGGACGGCCTAGACGGTCTTGCGGGCGGCATTACGTTCTTTGTCTGTATAATAATCACCGTCCTTTTGGTGTGGCGGGGTCTTTACCTTTCGGCACTACTTTTTGCCGCGCTCGGGGGTTCGGTGCTCGGATTTCTCCGCTATAACTTTAATCCAGCTTCGATATTTATGGGCGACGGAGGGAGTTATTTTCTTGGATATGCGATTGCGGGTTTAGCCATTCTCAGTTCTGCCAAGGCGCAAACAGCCACTATTGTATTGATTCCGCTCATTGCCATGGGCGTTCCTGTATTCGATACCATCCTCTCACCAGTGCGGCGTTTTATGATAGGCAAGAAACTCTTCCAGCCCGACAAGAGCCACATCCACCATAAACTCGTGGAGATGGGATTTTCCAAGACGAAGGCAGTCCTGCTTATCTATGCCATCTCTGTTGCTCTTTGCTTGTTTGCGGTGGTCATGGTCAATATCCAGGACAAGCGGGCGGGGCTTTTTATCATCATCGTGGGTGTGGCGGCCTTGCTTTTTACCCGGAAGCTTGGGTATTTCGAATATCTCGCATCGGACAAGGTCTTCGGGTGGTTTAGGGATATTACCGATGTTGCCGGGATCAGCCATAACAGGCGGAGCTTTCTTGGGCTTCAGATCGAGATCAGCCAGTCTCAGGACCTGGAAGAACTTTGGGAAAATGTCGGCAAGGCTCTTGAGTTTTTGAGGTTTGACAGGGCTGATCTGTATGTGGGGGCCGAATATGGAGTGACCGGGGAAACGCGCAGTAGTTATGTCGGTCACGAGAGACGGCACGACAATGCTAAACTGTCGGAGCCGGTGTCGGGGTTTCCTCTCTCCTGGGAGGCCGCGGGGCCTCGTAGGGAGTCGTGGAGCCTTCATTGGGTGCGCGGATATTACCGGCGTCGTCAGGACGTGGACAAAGGTTACATGCTCACTGTGAAGGTTCCTCTTGTGGATTCGGAATTCATGCCGGCTACCTTGCACCTTATCAAGGATACGAAGAAGGAGCAGCTTGACAACTTTACCTTGCGGCGTGCGGAGCAGCTTCGGGAAACTATGATAAAGGCCCTTGACTGGATAGAGAGGGAGAAGAAGGAGCACTTGCAGCCGGTCCACCAGAAGGGAGTCCGGTATAGGAAGGCGCACCACGGCGCAATGAGCGCCAAGAAGGCAATCCTGGAGAAGAGATCGGGGATATGAGAGAAAAAAAGAAGGAAATATCGTTCAAAGGGTATAGAGAATCTGAGCGACGGAGCGAACGGCTCCTCGTGGTGGATGACGAGCCGCAGATAAGGGAACTTCTCTCCGATTACTTCGGGACCATGGGATATATGGTCAGCACGGCGAGAGACGGCGAAGAGGCGCTTTCGAAATTCGAACCCGGCCTTTTTGACTGCGTGATCTCCGATATCGCCATGCCGAAGATCGACGGCAAGGAGCTCCTGAAGCGGCTTCGGGCAAAAGACGCCACCGTCCCTTTTCTGGTCATCACGGGATTTCCGAGCGTGGAAGGCGCGGTGGAGACTATCAAGGGGGGCGCCTTTGATTACGTGACCAAGCCCCTGCACGTCGAGGACCTGCTCATAAAGGTGGAGCGGGCGCTCTACACGAGGCAGCTTGAAAGCTCCGTGAAAGCGAGCGGAGAGCGGCTCAGGCGGCTCATGACGATCATCCCCGTGATCCTCGCCCTGGCCGTCGTCCTGGGGATTGTGTGGAAGCAGTTCTAAAGATCGGACTAAATTTGAAATAACATACGGAGGTTTTGGTGGAGCTACTCGACAAGATCGCGTCACGCGAAGCAAAAATAGGGGTAATCGGCCTGGGATACGTGGGCCTGCCTCTTGTCATTGAATTTCATAAAGCGGGCTTCCAGGTAACGGGCTTCGATATAGACGACAAAAAGGTCACTGCCCTCCGGGAACAAAGATGCTATATCAAGCATATAGATATCGCGCCCCTTTTCGCCCCGCCTCCAGACGCATCACCCGCATCACACGGATTTCAGGCCACTTCAGATTTCTCGTTGCTGACGGGTATGGACGCCATTCTCATCTGCGTGCCTACTCCGCTCAACAAAAACCGCGAGCCCGATATGACCTATGTATTCAATACGGCGAAGATGATCGGCCAGTACCTCCGGGAGGGGCAGCTTATCATCCTGGAATCGACCACCTATCCGGGGACCACGGACGAGGACATGAGGGCCATATTGGAGAAGTCGGGACTGAAGGCGGGAAAGGATTTTTGCCTCGCCTTTTCGCCCGAGCGGGAGGACCCGGCGAATAAGCATTTCAACTTGAGAACCACGCCGAAAGTAGTGGGGGGATTCAGCGCCACATGCCTTAAGGCGGCGAAGGCCCTTTACGACACGGTCGTCGATCGGACGGTGCCGGTTTCGTCCACCAGGGCGGCCGAGGCGACGAAGCTCCTCGAGAACATCTACCGGGCGGTCAACATCGCCCTGGTCAACGAGATGAAGATGCTCTTCGATAAAATGGACATCGACATATGGGAAGTGATCGAGGCGGCCGGGACGAAACCCTTCGGCTTCCATGCCTTTTATCCCGGTCCGGGGCTGGGCGGCCACTGCATCCCGATCGATCCTTTCTACCTTACCTGGAAGGCGCGGGAATACGACTTCGCGACCCGTTTCATCGAGCTCGCAGGGGAGATCAACCGTTCCATGCCCGACTACGTGGTGGGAAAGATTGCCCATGCGTTAAATGAGATCAATAAGACCGTGAAGGGTTCGAGGATTCTCGTTGCCGGCCTTGCCTATAAAGCCGACGTGGACGATGACCGGGAATCTCCGTCCTATGCCGTGATGGCCAAGCTGGAAGCCAAAGGGGCATTCGTCTTCTATAACGACCCCTATTTTCCGTCGATACGTCAAAACCGAGAATTTCCGCAGTTCGCGGGCAGGACCTCGACGGAGATTACCTCGAAGTTCGACCTCGTGGTGATCCTGACGCCTCATGACCGCTATCGGACGATCGACTTCGGGTCCTTGGGCATTCCCATCGTGGATACGAGAAATATAGTCAAAAAAGGCAACCCGATGATTTACCCGGCTTGACAACGCATTTTCAAGTGCTTATTGTCTCTTTTCGGGTTTATCCTATTCTTAATGTGCGCATGGAGTGAAAAAAACGATATAAGTTTTCTTCTTGCCAAATACTAAATAATATTCTATTTATCCAGTTCTATTGTGGTTGTATATCAACATATTTAGTAAAAATTGCGCAAAATATGCTTGACATTCCTACTAGGATGCCATAAAAATTATCTATAAACAATTAGCGCACGTGGACTGAAAGCACAAGTGGACTGCGAGAAATAATTATTATAGGAGGAGACATGCTTAAGATTACGAAGATGAGTAAGTTCCTTGGACTGGCGGTGTTGGTTTTGTTTGCCTTCACCTTAGTAATTCCTTCATTGGGGTTTGCGCAGGCTGCTTCAGGTGCTTCCGATAGCAAGGCCGGAGCAGGCGCTGCCGGCGCCGCAGGTGGCGCGGGCGCAGCATCGGGCGCGGGCGCGGCCGGTGGCGTAGGCGCGGGCACAATCGCAGTAGGAGTCGTAGGCGTCGCAGCGGTCGCGGCAGGCATAGCAGCAGCGACGGGCGGCGGCGGCAGCGGCAGCGGCGGATTCATTCCGACACATACTACACCGACACACCACTAAAATCTGTTGACGAGATTGCAAGGCTGGGAGTCTACGCTCCCAGCCTCATTTCCTTCAGTAACAAGAGTCGGGCTGATATGCCTGACCCTGATGCTGGGGTTATTTTTTTGTTTTGCCCCGGTGAAGGGGTTAGCCCAGGACGCGAATGCCATTCTCGACTCTGCCGATGCCCTCTTCAAGAGCATGAAAGGGAAAGACTACAAAAACATCTGGAAAAATCTTTCCGCCGGCTCCAAAAGCCTCATCATAAACGATACGCTGAAAGCGATAAAGAAATCGGTGTCGTCCTCGGAATCCACCGATTATTCCGCAGAAACCCTCGAGCGCGACTTTGCCTCCGGTGGACCTGTAGCCAAGGGCTATTGGGACGGTTACATGGATAACTTCAACCCGAACATGGTGCTCGAAGAAAGCAAATGGACCATGGGGCCTATCGAGAAGAGCAGGGCTGAAATAGTGATCCAGTACAAGAAATCTGAGAGCCCGGCGCGCCTGCAGATGGTCCTCGAGCAGGGCAAGTGGAAAGTGGCGCTCATCGAGACTTTCAGATACTCCGGAAGATAATCTCACATAATTCGTTTAAATAATAATCTTATAAAGTCATAAGCACCAATTCGTGGCGGTTAAGCTCACTATAGATATCATCGAGCTGCTTCCGGCTTTCTGCCTTGAAGGTGGCGGTAACCGATAAATATTTGCCGCCTGAGCTGGTCCGGGCATGATAGGTGAGGTCCGAACTTTTGTCGATGTATTTTTCAATAACCGAGCTTACCGCCGCATAGAACTCATTGGTGTTGGCTCCCATCACCTTGAGAGGGTAAGAGCACGGAAACTGAAAAGGTTCTTTATCTTCTCTGGCCATAAAATATCAATCCTCGATTCCAGGCGGCATCCAGGCTGCCCCGCAATACCTCCCGCATGTTAGTACTCTCCATAAGTTGGGACCGGCTGATGTTTTACCGGTATCCACCCGTCGAATGCAAATAAAATAAGTTATTCAGCAGATAAAACACAAGTCATTCATCCAATAAATAAACCAATCAGCAAATAAAATAAGCTATTCAGTCTGAAAGTCAAGAGATCAGTCGAGCCGGGAAATCCCCTGCCCGAGTGGCCGCGTTGCATACACGCAACCGGCCATTTTTCTTTTGTAATTTATGCCGACATATAGTAACCTGCACGATTAAAGAGTAAGTAAAACCATGCTTCAGCCGGAGGAGTGAGCCTTGAATAAAAACACGGCCGGTCGTCATTTCTTTTATGGTTGGTATATAGTCATTGCCGCCTTCGTGATCCTTTTCTTCAACTCCGGGGCGCGCTACGCCTTCGGGGTGATGTTCAAGCCGATCATAGGGGAGTTCGGCTGGAGCCGCGGCGCGGTCTCTCTCGTCTTCTTCGTGAATATGGTGGTCTTCGCCATATCCCTTTTTGTCGTGGGGAAACTCTACGACCGGTACGGACCCAAATGGGTCATCATCATCTCGACAATTTTTATCTCCGTGGGATTCATAATGACCTCTTTTATGAACTCCATAGTCCAGTTCTTCTTCTCCTATGGCATTCTCGCCGCCTTCGGAATAGCGGGGACTGCCGTTCCGCTCATGGCGACCCTCACGAGCAAATGGTTCGACAGGTGGCGCGGTATGGCGATAAGCGCATCCCTTTCGGGAAACTCGATAGGCCAATTCGCCCTGGTCCCGCTCATGAGCCTCTTCGCCCTCAACTTCGGCTGGCGGTCGTCCTATTTCTATATCGGGATCGTCATGCTGGTGGTCAATATCATACTGGCAATCTTCGTGATCAAAGGAGATCCCGCGCAGCTCGGACTGAAGCCCTTCGGCTACGTGGAAAAGAAGCCGGTCGAGACGCCGGAGGCCGGAACAGCTCCCGTTCTGCCCGATGAGGACATGAACCTCAAGCAGGCCATGGGAACCTCTTCATTCTGGATTTTCGCGGGGGTGATGTTCATCTGCGGGGGAGGTGATTATTTCGCCACCACCCACCTCATACCCCTGGCCACCGATTACGGTATCTCTCCCATGACGGCAGGCAACATGCTCGGTCTCTACGGCCTCATGAGCCTGGCGGGAATACTCATCGCCGGGCCTGCAGCGGATTTCATCGGGAGCAAGATCCCCATCATCCTCACCTTCGTGCTGAGGGTCTTCCTCTTCGCAATGGTCCTGAAATTCAAGAGCGTGACGAGCCTCTATGTCTTCGCCCTTGCCTTCGGCTTTACCCACCTCATTACCGCACCTCTCACTCCCATGCTCGTGGGAAAGCTCTACGGTGTGCGCCACCTGGGCATCCTGACTGGCGTCATCAATACCGCCCATTTCCTCGGCGCAGGGTTCTGGCCTTACGCCGCGGGTGTCATTTTCGACATTACGGGAACCTATCAAATAGCCTTCGCATTCCTTGCGGTCATGGCCTTTGTGGCCGCGGTGAGCATGCTGTTCCTCAAGGAGAGGAGACATTTTGTGGCGCAGCCCGCGGGCCGCTGAAGAGCCGCGGCGCGGCTTCAATAGGTCATGCGGCCGCGCCCATGCCGAAGACCATGTCGATGAGTGACGACGGCAGAATTCCCCAGAAAATCAGAAGCGCCGCGAGCACCGCGATGACAAAACAACTGAGCCGGGAGACCTTCGGCAGCGGCCCCTCCGCAATTCCAAATGGCGCCGCAAACAGGGCAGCCGCGACGCGAAGGTAATAAAAGAGGCCGATCGCGCTGTTTATCAACAGGGCAAGCACAAGATAGACGAGTGCCGAGCTCATGCCTGCCGTGATCACGAAAAATTTGGCCATGAAACCGGCGGTCAGCGGCATGCCCGCGAGAGAAAGCAGGGTAAGGGTAAAAGCGCCTGCAAGCCAGGGATGGCGGGAATAGAGCCCCTTATAGTCCTCGATCGAGGTCTTCTCCTCCGGGCCCGTGGAGAGTAGGCCGATAATGGAAAAGGCGGCGACGGTGGTCACGAAATATTGGGCGAGATAGAAGAGGATCGCCCCAACCCTCAAAGATCCCATAGATAAGAAAGCGACCAGAATGTAGCCGAAATGAGCGATGGAGGAGTATGCGAGAAGGCGCTTCACATTGTCCTGAAAGAGGGCGAGAAGATTTCCCGTGAACATCGAGGCCACGGCCAGGAGCGCGAAAACGCCGAAAAGGGCGGCATGGGCCGAGAAATCGATGTTGATGAAGAACCGGAGCAGGAGGGCGAATACGGCTCCCTTCGAAACGGTGGCAATGAAGGCGGTCACCGGCGCCGGGGCGCCTTCATATACGTCGGGCGTCCACATGTGAAAGGGTACGATGGCCAGTTTGAACCCTATCCCCGTGATCATCATCATGATTCCCGCCCAAAGCATGGGATCGATTGAAAAAGAAAAGATCAGGCGGGCAACCCCCGAGAACTCCATTACACCCAGCCGTGCATAAAGAAGGGCCATCCCGAAGAGCAGGAACGACGAGGAAACCGATGAGAGGATGAGGTACTTGATGCCGGCCTCGACCCCCTTTTTTCCCGAGGAAGAGTAGGCGATCAGTCCGTAGAGGGGGACCGTGAGGGCCTCGAGGCCCAGGAAAAAAGCGGCGAAATGGTCGCTTGCAACCACTACCATGGCGCCCAGGGTGGAGATGAGTTGAAGGATATAGAACTCATCAGTGCCGGATTTCCGGATTTTCAAATAATTTCGCGAGACGAGGGAGACGGCGAGGGAGGCGAAAAGGAGGAGGCCCGCAAGAAAGAGCGTATAATCGTCCATGATGAGAAGGGGTGCAATGAGGCGTTCATAAGGGGGGCGCAAAGAAACAAAAGGGATCGCCACGAGGGCGCATAGAAGACCTCCGATCGTGATTGAAAGTACCGGTCCGCGGCCTCTCCTCGCGGCGCTCGCCAAAAGGGCGGCCACAATCGCGGCGGCCACGAGAGCAAGGGGCATAAGGGAATAGAGATTATCGAGGGTCACGATACACTTCCCTTACGACGGCAGATACCCTGCGCACTTTTCCGGCCTCGGGCACTTCTTTGGATGCGATTTCGTTACGGACCTTCAGGGGTTCCTTTGTGGATTGCACCAGGTTATCGAGACTGGTCCGGGTGGAGTTGACGAGAGTCTGGGGGTATATGCCTATCCATAAGATGAGGAGCACGAGGAGGGCAAAAGGCGCCATCTCGCGGGCCGAGAGGTCGTCCGCGTGCGTTCCCTCCCTCAATCCGCCGAAAAAAGTGCGGCTCACGAAACTGAGGGCGTAAATTACCGCGGCCGCCATGCCGGAAGCTGCGATCGCGGTAAAGGTGACGCTTTCACTGTAGGTCCCGAGGAGTATGAGGAACTCGGCGATGAAATTGCCCAGACCGGGAAGGGCCAGCGATGCGAGGGCAAAGAAAAGCCCGACTCCTCCCATGCGCGGGGCCGTTCTCCAGAGGCCGCCCATCCGTGACATCTCGCGCGTCCCTGTCCGTTCCTCCAGCGCCCCGGCGAGAAGAAAGAGCGCACCGGTGCTCAACCCGTGACAGACAATCTGGAGCATCACCCCCTGCAGGGCAAGCCCATTCCAGGCAAAAATACCGAGAAGCACAAATCCCATATGGCTGATGCTCGTGTATGCGATAAGACGCTTTAAATCCGTTTGCGAGAAGGCCAGCAACGCGCCGTAAATGATGCCTGCTACCGCGAGCACCATCCCCGCCGGAGCGCACAAATCCGCCGCACCCGGAAAGAAGGGCACCGCAAAGCGGATCATGCCGTATGCGCCTGTCTTCAGGAGCAGGCCCGCGAGAATGATACTGCCCCCGGTGGGCGCCTCCGTATGTGCGTCAGGGAGCCACGAATGAAAGGGCGGGGCGGCGAGCTTCACAAGAAAGGCGGCGGCGAAGGCAAGGAATAGGGCGAGCTCGATGCTTGCCGGAAGGGAAGTGTGAAGCAGGTCGGGGTAATCAAAAGAATAACGGCCCGTCTGGGCCCCATTAAGAAATACGAGACTAATGATGGCAGCGAGCATAAGCAGGCCACCCGCATGGGTGAAGATAAAGAATTTGACTGCCCCGAAGAACCGGCGCTCGTGTCCCCAAAGGGCAATGATGAAATACATGGGAATAAGCATCATCTCCCAGAAAAAATAAAAGAGGAACAGGTCGAGGGCGAGAAACACCCCTATCACGCCCGTCAGGCAGAAGAGAAGATTGAAATGGAAAAAACCCACCCGCTCCGTAATCCCTTTCCACGATGAGACTACGGCGACTGCCCCCAGTAAAGAAGTAAGGAGTACCAGTAGGAGGCTGATGCCGTCGATTGCAAGATGGAAGGTGACGCCGAGGCCCGGAAGCCAATCAGCCCTCGTCTCCGCGAGCCAGAGCCCCGTTCCCGTTTTGCCCGGGGAGGAGATCCACCATATGATGCCCCCCGCGCACTCCGAGAGCAGGGTGACCAAGGCGATCCAGCGTGGCCAGAGACTTCCCAGTCTGCCTGCGGCCCCGCAAAGAACACCTGCCACCCCGGGGATAAGGATGAAGAGTGTGGGAATCATAGGAAGATCACCATCCCGATCAGGACGATTGCCCCCAGGACCATGAAAGTGGCATACCACCTCACGTTCCCCGTCTGCATGGCGCAAAGCATGCGGTACACGGCCACGCTCGCCCTGCCGATACCCCTGGACCAGAGATCGAGGAAATCATTTCTGTTAAGTTGAGCAAGAAAGAGAAAGGGGGTTACGAATACTATGGCGTAGAGACGGTCAAAACCCCATCCGGAATAGAGGAATCGCCCCAGGGGCGCCCGTGCCAGGTCTCTGTCATATCCGTGCTCTCTGGTAGTCCAAACATAGGCGAGGAAGATTCCTCCCAATGAAGTCAGAAGAGAAAGGACTATAAGGGCTGTCTGCCCGCTCATGGAGAGGTCTGTGACGAGCGGGAAGTTTTTCTCCATGAATCGGGAGAAAAGACCGACGCCTCCCAAGACCGGCGGTGTCTCAACATACCCTCCCATAAGAGCGAGAGCCGACAGGATGACAAGGCTGATAGTCGCCGCAGGGTGGCTCCCTTTTTCAGGCATGCCCTTTTCCTTACCGAAAAAGATGATGAAGAAAGGACGAAATATATAGACCGAAGTAATGAGCGCCCCCGCGAGTCCCGCAACCAAAAGCATGGGTCCTCCTATGGGAGATGTCCAAACGCCGGAGAGGATCATCTCTTTGCTGAAAAACCCCCCGGTAATAAAAGGGATTGCAGCCAGAGAAGCCGAGCCGATAAAGAAGGTCCAGAAGGCCAACGGGAGTGCCTTCCTTAATCCTCCCATGCGGGAGATATCGCGCTCATCCCCGAGCGCCTGGATGACCAGTCCCGCGCTGAGAAAAAGGAGCGCCTTTGAAAAGGCATGGATCACAAGGTGAAAAACCGCCGCGACCCATGCGCCCACGCCCAGGGCCAAGAACATATAGCCGATCTGACTCATGGTGGAATAGGCGAGGAGACGCTTGATATCCCTCTGCACGAGGGCACTCGAGCCGGCGAGCAGGATCGTCGCCGCCCCGAGTGCGGCTACGATTAACTGCACCGCGGGGGCAAGGGAGAAGAATATATGGGTACGGGCGATAAGGTATACCCCGGCCGTCACCATGGTTGCCGCATGGATGAGGGCACTCACCGGGGTCGGTCCGGCCATGGCATCGGGAAGCCACGTCTGAAGCGGGAGTTGGGCCGACTTTCCAAGGGCCCCCGCAAGGATCAGGGAAGCCACGGCAATCGCGGTAGCGGAGCCCGCGCGCCAGTCAGCGGATGCCGTGGCCATTGCATCCTGGATATTAAGGGTCCCGAGGTTGTGGTATATGATGAAAATAGCGAAAACCAGGGCAACATCGCCGATCCTGGTTATAAAAAACGCCTTAAAGGCCGCCCTCATATTCTCTTCCTTTTGATACCAGAAGCCTATGAGAAGGTAGCTGCACAACCCGACCCCCTCCCACCCAAGGTAAAGGAGGAGCAGGTTGTCGGCAAGCACGAGGAGCAGCATAGAGGCTACAAAAAGGTTCATGTGGGCGAAGAACCTGCCATATCCTATTTCGCCAGCCATATAAGGGACTGAATAGAGGAGAATCAGGAACCCGACCCAGCTCACCACAAGGACCATGGTCAGGGAGAGGGGATCGAGGAGGAAGGAGATGGAGGGGCTGAAACCTCCCGCCTGGAGCCACATCCAAAGGGTAAG
This sequence comes from Syntrophorhabdaceae bacterium, assembly GCA_036504895.1. NCBI lineage: Bacteria > Pseudomonadati > Thermodesulfobacteriota > Syntrophorhabdia > Syntrophorhabdales > Syntrophorhabdaceae > Syntrophorhabdaceae bacterium. The sequence goes on along the minus strand of DASXUJ010000115.1, from coordinate 12,036 downwards.
AGTGTAGGGGGCTTGTCCCGGAAAATGGTTCATGAACTGAAGCATTACGAGAGAAGCGGTTATGGCCGACAGGGCCGACGGAGTCGCACCGAGGAGGGCTAGGGAGTTCCGTGGGAAGCGGGACCCGAAAAGGGTTAGTATGACGAAACCGGCGAGGGGCCAGGCGGGAATGAGCCAGAGAGAATCAATCATAGTCGTTCACGTCGCCTCCCGCGTAAAGCGCTGCTTAAGGTATCTACTTCTGGCTCCTGTCGGGCATCCGGTAAAACCGGCCGAGCCGCCTCTCCCCGCGCTCCTTGCAACCGAAACGGCAGCGGGAGGGGCCCTCCTTCCGGCCCTTTACGTCAGCCGGTGAAAGGCATCGTACCAGTTAAATAACCTATGAGAGAGCCTCTGCACATCCTTAAGGAGATCCATGCCCTTATCCCCTCATCTGCCTCGCGGACTCCGTCTCCAGGCCCTTATGCTGCTCCCGGAATTTCAGCAGGAGGGCGAGGCCGACCGCTACTTCGGAGGCAGCTACCGCAAGGATGAAGATGAACATTACCTGTCCGTCGGCGTGTCCCCAGGCGGCCCCCGCTACGATAAAGGCCAGTCCTGCGGCATTCAGCATGATTTCGAGCGAGAAGAGAATGAAGATCATATTCCGCCTCGCCATGACCCCGCCCAAGCCTATGGCAAAGAGAATTCCGGCCAGGACGAGTCCATATTCCATGGATATGAGGGGCATCATCGCCTTTTATCCTCCCCTGCCGGTCTCTCCTTGTGATGGCGCGCCAGATGAAAAGCCGCCGCGAGTCCCGCAAGAAGAAGCATCGACGCAATCTCTATGCCGAGTGCATAAGGGCCGTAGAGTTCCGCGGCGACCTCCCCGGGAGAGACCATCTGTACGGGATAAGGACGTTCCATCCCTTTTATGATTGCGTAGGCGATCTCGGCTAACAGGACGGAAGAGAGGATCACCGGACCCGCGAATAGGGGAAGAATACGGTTTTTTCGACCACCTTCCCTTGCATGTCCAAGGTCAAGCATCATGACTACGAAGACGAAGAGCACCATTATGGCCCCCGCGTAAATAATCACCTCCAGTGTCGCTGCAAACGGGGCCCCCAGGACATAAAAGATAAGGCCTGTAGAGAGGAGGGAGACAACAAGGTAAAGGAGGGCATGCACGGCATGGGAGCATGTGACCACCATAATGGTAGACACTACGGCGACTCCGCCCGCGACAAAAAAGAGAATGTTCATTGCCTTGCCTCTCTCGTGCTCCTACATCCCATTTCTTCAATCCTCAACCGGGAACTTCTTTCATGGAAGAAGGCTCCGCACATCCACGGGGGGAAGCTCGGATTCGGCTTCGCCTTTATCTTTGCCTTGAATCGCAAGGCCGGCTACCTTGTAGAAATCGTAATCCGGGTATTTGCCGGGTCCGTTGATGAGCAGGTCCTCCTTTTCATATACGAGATTCGCACGAAGGTACTCGCCCATCTCGAAATCGGGTGTAAGCTGTATCGCATACGTAGGGCATGCCTCTTCACAGAAACCGCAAAAGATACACCGCGAGAAATTGATGCGGAAGAATTCGGGATACCTTCTTCCCGATGCATCTTCATTGGCCTGGAGGGAGATACAGTCGACGGGGCAGGCCACCGCGCAGAGGTAGCATGCCACACACCGCTCCATGCCGTCGGGGTCACGGGAAAGGATGATACGCCCTCTCCATCGCGGCGGGACCGGTCTTTTCTCTTCCGGATAAAGCACTGTTTCCCGTTTCCGTATCGTGTGGAGGAGAATGGTCCCCATGGTCCTCAAGAGACTCAGCACCCTTATCACCCCTTGACCTTGAGAAGAAGAATTGCCCCTGTGGCCGCCAGATTGAGCAGGGAGAGGGGCAGGATGGCTTTCCAGCCGAATGCCATCAGCTGATCGTACCTGGGTCGAGGCAGGGATGCCCTCAATAGAATGAAGCCACAGAGGAACACAAAAGTCTTCAGGCCGAACCAGACTGCAGGCGGCAGCAGGGGGCCCTGCCATCCTCCAAAAAAGGCAGTGGTGATGAGGGCGGATAAAAGGGTGATGTTCAAGTATTCACCCACATAAAACATCCCGAATTTCATGCCTGAATATTCGGAGTGGTATCCCGCCACAAGTTCATTCTCCGCCTCCGGCAGGTCGAAAGGCAGCCGGTGACTTCCCGCCACGGCCGCGAGTGAAAAGGTGACGAAACCGACGCACTGGGGCACGCAGAACCACATGTCCGCCTGGGCCTCTACTATTTCCCTCAGGCTGAAAGAGCCTGCCATCAATACCACGCCCATGAGGGACAGACCCATGAACACCTCATAACTTACCATCTGCGCCACGGCTCTGAGCGCCCCCAGGAGTGAATATTTACTGCCCGACGACCAGCCCGCGAGTACAATGCTATAGGTGCCAAGGGAGGTCATGGCAAGAAAAAAGAGTGCCCCCACGTTGAGGTCGATCACCTGTATACCGGGTCCCACCGGCACTATGGTGAAAGAGAGAAGTACGGTGACCATAATAATGGCAGGGGCGATTACAAAAAGAAATTTATCGGCAAAGGGAGGTATCCAGTCTTCCTTTGATAGGATTTTTACCATGTCGGCAAGGGGCTGAAAGAGACCGAAGGGGCCGACCCTGTTGGGCCCGAAGCGGTCCTGCCATAGAGCGAGGAGCCTCCTTTCCAGCCATATGAGCCACGCAGCCACGCCGAGGGCGCCGAATAATGTCCCTGCCACGACAATAACCTGTCTCACCTCACCTTTCATGACCCGCCTTCCTTAGCTCAATATATGCACCTCCGAGGTTTTGTGCGAAGCCGGGAAGCCCGAGCGGGACGCCCACCGCATGTTCGGGAAAATCGGCTGTTACGTGTGCCGGAGCGCGGCAGGGGCCACCCGGGAGATGGGCTTCTACCAGGTCGCCCTCCCCGATACCCAGCCTTTTCGCATCGGACGCATTGAGAATAAAACGGGCCTCGGGGGTCCGCTCTTGTATGGCGGGCGCGAGGAGGCTCAACTCTTCGGAGCCGAATATATGGGCGATGGGTACCACGAGAAAGAGAACCGCCGCGACATCGGCTTCGAGAGGGACCGGTTCCAGGTAATCACCGCCTCCGGGACCGGGCTTGATAAGTCGAATGCCCGGATCGCCGCCGCGAAGGGGTCCTCCCACCTCCGTCTGAAACTTATTGACCGCCTGAACGGAGTTCCATGCGGGCGCCCAAAAGCGGGGGATGAGGGGAGACGGCAGCTCTCCTCCGTAACCTTCCATGGTGAAGGCAAGCGGTGTTTCGGGGTCATGGGGAGACTCAGGTTCGTGCACCGTGATATCGGCGTGTAGGGAGGTACGTCCGCTCTCACGGTGAGGTTCCCGTGGAATCTTGCGGCCCCTGACCCTGAACCCTGAAAGTGGTGCACAGTCCGGAAGTAACCGAAGGTCGGGAAAGGCCTCCGCGAGGGAGGTGATGCACTCATCCAGGGTATGGGGCTGCCTCCCCCGGGCCTCTCCATCCATTTTCGCCATATCCGAAAGCCACGCCCGGCTCGGCCTGATATCCCCCTGGGAAATAAAGAGCTGAAAAAAGCGTTGTGCCCGTCCCTCGCCGCTCACCAATGTGCCCGTAGTCTCGGCAAAAGTTGCGGCCGGCAGGACGAGGTCGGAGGCAGCCGTGGTCCCATTCTGTAAACAATCTAAACTTATCACATGCCGGCATTTTTGAAGACACGCAGCGGCCCGTTCCCGACTGGTCCTCCTGAAGAGGTCATTTTCCAGGATTATAAGGGTATCGGCCCGACCTTCTTCAATCTCCTGAAATGCATCTTCTACAGCCCTGCCATGAGAGCAGATGAGGCCGAGGCCGAGGCTGTTGCATTCGGGCATCACAAAAGACAAGCCCGCTTCATGTCCTGCCCTGGATAAAGCGTGAGATAAATTTACCGCTCCGTCAACCAATGCGGGATTTCCCATAGTGACTCCGGAGATGATGAAGGGGCAACGGAGGTTTTTCATCGACTCTGCCAGAATGGCCGCAAACGATGCCTCATCCTCCCTTAGGTCCCTAATCTCAGGGGAGCGGCTGTCAACCAGATGGGCCGCGGCAAAGGCAATACGGGCGCAATTTTCAGGGGTGGCTCTCAACACATGGGTGGCAAACCCGTCGAGCCAGGTGCTCATAGGGGTCACCACAAAGAGGGCCCCCTTCTTTCCCTGGGTCGCGGACCTCCAGGCGCTGTCATCCCATCGATGAATACCGAATCTCTCTGCCTCGGCGAGAGGTGAGTTTCTTTGTGCTTTGAGCACGGAGAGGGCGAGCATAGGGGCGGTGTTGGTGATATCCTCACCGAGCACGAGGACTCCATCCCCCGATCCCACTTCCTGAAGCGAGGGGATACGGGCGGGACCTTCCTTCAGCATTGAAATGATCCGTAAGATGAGAGCCAGCTCCTTTGAGCCCATACCCGCATAAAAACGGTCAACGCCCACCAGGGCGCGAAGTGCGAAATTGGATTCCAGAGACGCGCGGGGAGAACCTATAGCCACGACGCCGTTGCTTTCTTTCCATATCTCGTGAAAAAGCCGAAGAGCCTCCACTTTCCCGATAGCGCTCGCACTACCGGCTACCCTTTTGTTTAGGAGGGGGCTATGAATCCTTAAGGGGCTATTCACGAATTCATGGCCATAGCGGCCCCGGTCGCAGAGGAAATAGCCGTTCACCTCTCCATTGAACCGGTTTCGCACCCGTCTCAGCTCGCCGTACCGCTCCGCGGGATGAATATTACAGCCGAGGCCGCAAAGGACGCACAGCGATGGCGCTGTGGCAAGGTCCCAGGGTCTCGTATAGCGTTTCTTGAACTGTTTATCGGTAAACACCCCGGTGGGACATACCTCGGCAAGGTTGCCGCTGAATACGTTTTCAAGAGGTCCGTCCTCATGCCGTCCGAAATAGACATGGTTGCGGGATGCAAATACATTGAGATCGCGACCGCCGGCATAATCGCGGTAGAATCGCACACAGCGGTAGCATTGGATGCACCGGTTCATTTCATGATTGAGAAATCCACCCAGATTCTGATTTCTGTACGTCCGCTTTTTAAACCGGTTGCGCCTCATCACGTGACCGGTCATTAGGGTCATGTCCTGGAGGTGGCATTCCCCGCCCTCGTCACACACGGGGCAATCATGGGGGTGGTTCAGCATGAGCCATTCGATGTTGGCGGCCCTGAACTTTGTCACCTCCGTGTCGTTCACCGATACCCGCATGCCTTCGGCAAGAGGGGTCATGCACGACATGACGATCTTTCCGATGTGGTCCTTTTCGTCCTTATAGAGTTTCACGGCGCACTGGCGGCAGGCGCCCACCGATTCGAGGGCGGGATGCCAGCAGAAATAGGGCACATCAATTCCGAGGGAGAGACAGGCGCGTAGAAGACTCTGATCCCCTTTCACCTCATGGGCAGCGCCGTCCACATAGATGGAGATCATTGAGCCTTGTACGGACAACGTCCCTCCCTGATATGGGTCTCGAAATCAGCCCTGAAGTATTTGAGGGCGCTTTGAAGGGGTTCCATGGCCCCGGGCGCGTGGGCGCAGAAGGTCCGACCGGGGCCGAGGAGCTTCGTCTGCTCCTCGAGGAGCGTCAGATCGTCCTCGCGGCCCGAGCCGTCCTCGATGGCCTTAACGATTTCCGCGACCCAGGGAAGTCCTTCCCTGCAGGGCGTGCACCACCCGCAGGACTCACGGGCAAAAAAGCGCTCCAGGTTCGCCACCATGCCCACAGGGCAGGTTTTGTCGTCGAGGATGACCATGGTCCCTGTTCCCAGTCGGCTGCCCGCCTTTTGCATCGAATCGAAATCCATCATCGTCTCCAGATGCTCCTCCACGAGAAAATCGGTTGACCCTCCTCCGGGAAGCATGCCTTTGAACCGGAAACCGTCCCCCATCCCTCCTGCATATTCTTCAAAGAGCTCCCGGATCGTGATTCCCATCGGAAGCTCCCATGCACCGGGTTTCTTCACTCTTCCGCTGACTCCGTACATTTTCGTGCCCCCATCCCGGCACCTGCTCAAGCCCCGGTACCACTCAGCCCCATTTCGTATGATGTGGGATACGTTCGACAGGGTCTCCGCATTGTTCACTATGGTGGGTCTTCCCCATAAGCCTGCGACCTGGGGGAAAGGAGGTTTTGAGCGCGGTATGGCCCTTTTCCCCTCGAGGGCGTTGAGGAGTGCGGTCTCTTCCCCGCAGATATAGCGCCCCGCGCTTACGTGAAGGTATAGGTCGACCGAAAAATCCGAGCCGAGAATGTGCTTCCCCGCAAAACCCGCTTCATAAGCCTCCGAGACTGCTCTTCTTAGCCGCCTTGCCGATTCCCCGTATTCCCAACGGAGGAAGACGTATGCCCGGTCGGCTCCTGTTGCGTAGCTTCCTATGATCATGCCTTCGATAAGCTGGTGGGGATTTCCCTCCATGAGGATCCTGTCCTTGAATGCGCCCGGCTCCATCTCGTCCGAATTGGAGATGAAATACCGGTGTCCCCCGGTACCATCGTCGGCAGGGGTGACGCTCCACTTCAGACCCGTGGGAAAGCCTGCCCCACCTCTTCCCCGAAGACTCGAGGCCTTCACCTCTTCCAGAACCTGTGAAGGGGTCATCTCCTTTACGGCTTTTCGAAGGCCTTCGTAGCCTCCACCTTTCCTATACTCTTTTATGCTGAGTGGCTCTCCGTCGGGCTTTATCCGGCCGGTAAGGGGACGCTCCATTCTCTCTAGTCCTCCACGCAGGCATCGAGGAGCTTTTCCATGGCCTCTCCATCGAGATTCGTATAGAGCTTCCCGTCAACCATGGCTGCCGGCGCATGGTCGCAGGCGCCCATGCAGCTTGCGGGCAGAAGGGTAAACCTGCCGTCAGCGGTTGTCTCTCCGAAACCTATGCCAAGGCGGCTTTTTACGCGAGCCCGTACCTCGTCGTATCCGAGGGCCCAGCAGGTCACGCTATCACAGAGGAGTATGAGGTGCCTGCCCACGGGTTTCCGGAAAATGAAGGGATAGAACGTGGCGAGACCGTCGAGCTCTTCCGGTGTCATGGCGAGAAACGCCGCCAAATCCCGAATCGCTTCGTCGGATATGTAGCCCCGGGATCGCTGCACGATCGTCAAGGATTCTACCGAGGCCGCCCCGGGGTTTTCCGTAAGATCGAGCATGCGCCGTAGATCTCTTATCTCTTCCTCGGTCAACATAATCATTCCTCCTAGCGGTCCACGTCTCCTAGTACATAATCGATACTCCCCAAAATGGCGATCAGATCGGCGATCATGAGACCCTTACTCACCATGGGCACCACCTGGAGGTGTGCGAATGAGGGGGTCCGGATACGGGTGCGGTATGACATCGTATTGCCGTCGCTTATGAGGTAATAGCCGGTGTTTCCCTTTGATGCCTCTATGGTGCAGGCCGCCTCCCCCGGCGGAACGACCGGTCCCCAGCTCACGTTGAGAAAATGGGCGATCAGCGTCTCGATATCGTGCATGGTCCGCTCTTTGCGGGGAGGCGTCGTAAGGGGGTGTTCCGACTTATAAGGCCCCGACGGCATGTTATCCACGCACTGTTCGATGATCCTGAGGCTCTGGCGTATCTCTTCGACCCGAACGCGTGCCCTGCTGTAACAGTCGCCCTCAGTCGCCACAGGGACTTCGAAATCGAACCGGTCATAACCGGAGTAGGGTCTCGTTTTTCGCAGATCCCAGGCGAGGCCGCAGGCCCGTAAATTAGGTCCTGTCACGCCCCAGTCAATGGCATCCTGGAGAGAGAGGATGCCAACGCCCTTGGTGCGTTTTTTAAAAATACTGTTTTTCATGACCAGCTTCTCATATTCCCTCAGTCTTGCCGGCATATAGGCAATGAACTCCCGGACCGGCTTTTCCCACTCATCGGGCAGGTCGTCCGCCACTCCCCCGATACGAAACCACTCCGGATGCATTCTGCCCCCGCAGATCGCCTCGATGATTCGGAAAAGGCGCTCCCGGTCATTAAAGGTGAAAAATACCGGCGACATGGCCCCCAGGTCCTGCGCAAAAGTGCCGTAGAAGACGAGGTGGCTCGCGATTCTGAAAAGCTCCGCGATCATGACGCGTACCACCATTGCCTTTTCCGGGACTTCTATTCCTGCGAGCTGTTCCACGGCGAGGACGTAAGGGAAGTTATTCATCGAGCCGCTCAGGTAGTCTATACGATCCGTAAAAGGGATATAGGTGTGCCAGGACTGGCGCTCGCCCATCTTCTCCGCTCCGCGGTGATGGTAGCCTATATCGAGGGCCATGCGGGTAATCTCTTCTCCATCGAGCTCGAGTATCACCCTCAGTACTCCATGGGTGCCCGGATGATGGGGACCCAGGTTGAGTACCATCATCTCCTTATCTCCGCCGATCTCGCCCGACCAGTCTCTTTCGGGGTGAAACATGAGGCGTTCCGCTTCCGCTGCCTGAGCGTCGGTCATTTGAAAAGGCGCCAACTCCGTTGCCCTGGCCGGATGTTCCTTTCTGAGAGGATGGCCCTTCCAGGCGGGGGGCATGAGGATACGGCGCAAGTCGGGGTGGCCGTCAAATGAGATGCCGAAGAGGTCCCATACCTCCCGTTCGTACCAATTTGCCGAGGGCCATATATCGACGACACTCGATGGGCGGGGTAGTTCCTCGCCCACGGGTATCTTCACACGAACGTCTTCCTTTCTTCCATAGGAGAGAAGGTGGTAGACGACGGTGAAGGCCGATTCGGGCTGTCCCTCGCGATGGATTCGCTCTCTTTCATCTATGGCGGTAAGATCGTAGAGTGTCCGGTACGGGTCGCTCACTTCATGGTGGAGGTAGCTGAGTACTTCTCTCACCGTAGCCCCTTCGGCCCAGAGGGTGGGTATGCCGTCGCTTGTTGCCTGGATGGCGATTCTATCTTCGCCGAAAACCTTTCTGACCTCTTTCGCGATACCCTCGGTCTGTCCGTCTATCATTCTATTCTCCGGGGAGATCGAAGCAGGGTCGCCGACTGCCTTGCCGTTCTTTTCAAATCCTTCATCGAGGGTGGTGCGGGGATATTGCGCTCGCCGGTCGGCCCTATCCACGACAGCGGGCGCCTTTGTGTGCCTACCGCATCGGCGAGGAGCAAAAGTCCCTCCATGAACGCGTCCGGACTCGGCGGGCACCCGGGAACGTAGACATCGACGGGGAGGAATTTATCCACCCCTTGCACGACGCTATAGATGTCGTACATGCCGCCTGAATTGGCGCAAGAGCCCATCGATATGACCCAGCGCGGCTCCATCATCTGATCGTAAAGACGCTTTATTATAGGGGCCATCTTGATGAAAGGGGTTCCCGCGATCACCATGAGATCCGCTTCTCTCGGGGTTGCGCGAATAACTTCCGCACCGAAGCGGGCGATGTCATAGCGGCTCGTGAGGCTCGCCGCCATCTCCACGTAGCAGCAGGAGAGCCCGAAATTAAAAGGCCAGATCGAATTTTTCCGCCCCCAGGCCACGAGATCCTCGAGACGGGAGAGGATAAGGGTGTGCTTCACCGCGTCTTCGGGAGAGGACCCTTCAAGGGCACCTCTCCTCGGTCTTGTGGGTTTCCATTTCAAGGTAGCCTGTCTCCGGACCGATCTGCCTGCGGTCCCTTTCCCGCCGCCCAATCAAGGCCGCCAAGCCTCCACAGGTAGAGGAGCGCGGCGAGGAGCACGCCGATGAAGATCATGGCAGTCACATATCCGCTCCATCCCGATTCTCTTAAGCAGACCGCCCAGGCATAAATGAAAAGGGCCTCCACATCGAAAATGACGAAAAATAGAGCCACAAGAAAATATCGTATGTCGGCAGCGCGAGCAATGGTTTTGGCAGGGGCGATGCCCGATTCATAGGGTTCGCCGGTAGTTCTTCCCTCATGCCTCTCGCCGAGCACATAAGAGAGGAAGATCATGACAAAAACCACCCCCAGGGCGCCTGCCGTAAATAGGCCGAGGGGCCAGAGGGGGGATGAAGGGTATGCTCCGCCGTTCATGAGAGGCTCCACATTGTCAAGACCTTTTCAAGTCCTGTCTGGGTTGGAAAGGGGCAGCAGGACTGGCCCCGTCCCGCGACCTTGATGTAAATGTAAGGTGCAAGGGTATGGCTGTCAACGCGGGCGCATTACGAGGTCAGGGCTGTATCGAGTATTTTAGAAAAGCATTTTAATGCGATGGCTCATGAAAGGCCTCAATGAGGCGAGACTGTCATTCTAAGCCAGAGTGAAGTGGAGGAGATTCTTCTCCACGTCGGCCAGGGCTACCCTGATGCGGACCCGGTCTCCGATGCGGTATATCTTTCTGGTGCGCCTGCCGATGAGGCGGTATTTCTCTTCCTGAAAAAGATAATAATCGTCGAAAAGCTCCGACAGGAGCACGATCCCTTCAACGAAGACCTCTGTGGGCTCAATGAAAATGCCGAAGGACGTCAGGTGGGTAATGATCCCCTCGTATTCCTCTCCGATCTTGTCTTTCATAAAGAGGACCCTGATCCGATCCTCTAACTCCCTCTCCGCATCCATGGCAATCCGCTCCCGTTCGGACAGATGGATCGACATTGCTTCGAGTTCCTTTTCATTCTTATATGCAGCGCCCCCATCGAGAAAGCTTTTCAAGACCCTGTGGCAGATAAGATCGGGATATCGCCTTATGGGAGAGGTAAAATGAAGGTAACAGGGGGAAGCGAGACCGAAGTGACCTTTATTCTGGGGCGAATAACGGGCCTGTTTCATGGACCTCAAGAGGACCCGGTTTATGAGAAACTCGTAATCCTTGCCTCGTACCGTATCGAGAATGGCACGCAGCGCCTTAATATCTTTTACGCCTCCCTTATGGGGTACGGTCAAGGTGGCGAGGAGTTTTTCCAGGTCCCGGAGCTTCTCTTTTTCCGGCTCTTCATGGACCCTGTAGACGGCGGGGACTTTGTTTTCGGCGAGAAAACGGGCAACCGCCTCGTTGGCGGCGATCATGAATTCTTCTATAAGTCTGTGGGAGAAAAGCCTTTCCGCCCTTAAAATGTCTTTTATTCCCCCTTCGATATCGAGAAGGACCTCAGGCTCGGGCAGATCGAAATCGAGACTGCCCCTCTGCTCCCGCTGGGCGGTGAGCAGGTTGGCAAGAGCCGCCATATGGGTCAGCATGGGGAGCAAGGGTTTCAGTTCTTTCCTCGTATTCCTGTCCTTCGTTATGAGGGCGTTTTCCACCTGCTTATAGGTGAGCCGCGCATGGCTCCTGATAATCGATTTGTGGAAAGATGTCTTTATAATGGCACCGCTATTGTCAAAATCCATTATAGCGGTGAGGGTATACCGGTCTTCGTCCGGATTCAGGCTGCACGTTACGTTGGAGAGGGCCTTGGGGAGCATGGGGAGTACCCGTCCGGGAAAATAGATACTCGTGCCTCTTTCGAACGCTTCCCGATCGAGGGAAGAATCTATCGGCACGAAGTGAGAGACGTCGGCGATAGAAACGTAGAGGGTGTATCCCTTGCGCCCCTTTATCACACATACGGCATCATCGAAATCCTTCGCGAATTCACCGTCAATCGTTACATGGGCCGTCTCCCTCAGGTCGAGCCGGTCTTCCGCCGCGGCCCGGGCTCCCGCCTTCTCCGCTTCGGCCTCGGTTCCTCTTCTAAACTTCAAGGGGAGGTTGTGCTTATACTCCACAAACTGGGCTATCGATTCGAGAGTGGATAAGCCCCCGAAGAGTTTCAATATCCTGCACTCAGGCTCTATGCCTTCGTCGGGAAAGACGGTTACGCGGGCTGCCACGAGGTCTCCGTCCTTGAGTTTCCGCTTCCGCGGATCGCTTACGATAAAATGGTGGGATATCCTGTTGTCTTCGGGAACGAGGAAGGCGATATTCTTGCTCGTTTTTATAAACCCGACCACGTTTTGCATCTTTCGCTGGGCGACCTTTATGATCTTGCCCTCTTTTCTGCCCCGAGCCACATGCTCCACCCGCG
>DASXUJ010000114.1 GCA_036504895.1 Syntrophorhabdaceae bacterium | reverse complement strand
CGGCGTTCCTCAGGTGTCCGAGCTCCATATCCAGGTGGAGCTCCCATATTTTTCTGATCCTGGGGTCGAGCTCCTTTTCCATAAAGGAGTGGTAGAGGTAGCACTCGTTATACTCGTGGACGACCATCATCTCGAAGAAGTCCATCCGGGGGTCGAGGAGGCTCTCATACTGGGAGACGTGCTGCTCCTCTATCATCCCTATCTCGATATAGAGACCCCTGCCTACGGGGTCGGTGATGCGGTTCGCCATGTTCATGTAGAAATTCATGGTCTGCTGCTCTCCTGCCAGGAGGGTAAGGATATAGAGGAGGTCCTTGGGGTCTGCCTTCTTACGGTCGGAGGGCGCCCGCAGGGAGTCGAAGGGGTGACGGTGCTCGACTATGGTGGGTCTTCCCGGCATCACCTCCGTATAGTCGTGGACGAGCTTGTTGGCCTGCGTGCCTTCCGTGGTCTCCATGAGGTTGGCATAACGGTAGAGGTGGTCGAAGTCTTCGAGAAGTCCGAAGTCGAAGACCTGCTTCACGTAGGGGTCGGTGACGGTGCGGGCGAGAAAGGCGGTCAGGTCTACGGCGACCTGCTCGTAGCCTATGGTATTTTCGAGGATTGACTCATTGCCGGGAATGAGCCCGCTTATTGCCTTCTGCTGCTGCTGCTCGATCCTCCTTTGCAGGGCGAGCTGCTCCTTGAGCTCGGTCCGCTTCTCCATCCGGTTGAATTCATGGAGGAAGAGCGCTGCTTCCACTTCGAGGGCGTTCATGAGGATAATGCGACAGCGGGTATAGGGATCGACCTCCTCCTTGTCATAGGGGCGGCCGGCGAGCTCACTCCAGTTGCGCACCTGCTTCTCCAGGGGTAAGCCTTTTTCCTTCAGGGGGTTAAATGTCATGGTTCTTTCTCCTTTCTTATATGACGTCGTGCCTAATATGCACATAGAGTAAGCTAAGTAAGGCCATTACGCCTGTCAATCGCGGTTCGGACTACACCGGACGAGTGGGGTGCTTAACACCCGTCGGCGGTGGCTTATGCGACGTTGTTCGTTTCATCAGGGAGAACCGATTGCAAGTGGGTATCTATCCTGGGTGAGACAATATTTCTCGTTGAAATTTCGAAAAACATGGGAGACAATGTTTTTGCGAGCTAAGCGTGTTTTCATCTCATTTCTTATGGAGGATCAGATGAAATATGATGAAGATAAGATAGACGAATATATCCTTGCCCTCCTCTACCTCGGTACCCACGACAGGGAGGAAGGTTTTGGTGCGAGAGTCTGGAAAGGGTTCGACTGGGACGCCATGGACAGGCTCCATCAAAAAGGATTTATTTCAAACCCCATAGGCAAGGCAAAGTCGGTAGTGATCAGTGAGGAGGGTTTACTCAAGGCGAAAGCGCTTTTTGAGCAGTTTTTCACGAAATGAACGCGCCCAGGCGGAGAGAGGTTCACCTCGCATATTTTTTATAAATTATGCTGCGTACCCGAGTATTGACGGTTTCCCGCAAACACTCGGGCGGGCATTCCCCGGCATCCATATTACAAAAAATTCAATTGTTGCCGGCCGTCCGGGTGAACAATCCCATATAATCCCGCCCACCGTTCCTTCCACTCCCCTCTCCCCCATTGACACCATCTCTCCCGCCTGATAAATTTACTCATCATTACGCTGGAAGTAGGTGGAGGTAGGATGGAGGAGGATAGATGGGGGCTTGACCCCCAGGTTCGTTATCTGCGGCGCGCGTTTGCAATGATAGAGAAGCGGCAGGGGGAGCTTCTTGCGCGGCTTGGCGTTCTGCCTACCGATTATCGCCTTCGCCGTATCCGTGAGACTACGCTCAAAACCTTCGAGGATCTCGGCATGACCGCGAACCGGCGCGGCGTTGTCCGGGACGAGGAGGAGACCGCCATCCTTTATATCTACTGTTTGGTCCGGGTGCTTCGGGCGAACCGCATCCCCGTGGACGACTCCGAGCTGCCTGCCCATGAGGGGATCGCCCGGTTGGCAAAGGAGATGCTCCCATGATCCGGCTTCGCCTCTTCGGCCGGTGCCGTATTTACCATGACCCTGTGAGCCCTGTCGCCAAGGCCCCGGCCCAGGTGGGCTGGACGGCGTGGTTCCGCACCATCGACCTTGTGACGCCCCAGAAACTGAAAGGGGAGGAGCTCCTTCGCCGGGCCAAAGGCTGGTGGACCGTGGAGCCTGCGGACGTGGCCGAGGTGGTGAAAGCCCATGGAAGACTCGTGGTCGGAGACGGCGGCGAGCTCATGGTGGAGTTCGTTGACGACAAGGCAGCTCAAGCCCTTGCGCAGGCACTCCAGGAGCGTTTCGGGGACCAGGTCCAGCTTACTCCATAACCTCCCGATCAAAATCCTTATTAGCCGTAGATAACTTCGGATAAAACCGGATGAAGGCAGATGAATGAGTGCGATTGGCCCGGCCGACCTGGCCGGGCCAATACTCTCGGCCCTGCGGGGCCTGAGAGTGTCCAACCGGTGGCGTCACCGGTTGGACTAATTAGTCGCTTTCATCCGCCTTTATCCGGTTTTATCTGCGGCGAAAAAAGGTTTGAACTGAACCCGAGACTTACTCCCTCGCCAAGTTTTTTCTTGACCATTTTTCGTCATTATTCTAAGTTTCTCCTATCCCTGAAGAAATCTGTCATCCCATATTCGAAGTGGGCAAAATACCAGAGGTGACGAATGGTCGGTAAACTCTTTCTCTTTATGATCTCTTTTGTGGGCGTCATGGCTGCCGGGCCCGCACTCGCAGTGGCGGCGATCTTTCTTATGAAGGTAGATTTCGATGGGCTTGTGGCCCAGCACGGGACCCTGTTGAGCGTCGTCTTTGCCCTCTACATGTCATTCGTGGTCTTCATGTTTTTCTCTCTTCAGGACCGGTTTATTGTCTTTAGACCTGAGCCCGGAAAAACTCCCCGGCCGAAGGCAGAGGTGGTGGCCCTCCTCGAAAAAGCCTTTACCACGCCGGTCGAAGGGGGTAAACTCTTCGATTTCATGGCCCAGGGGGACAGGGTGGTGATCACCTGGTCCTCCTCGCTCGATTATTTTCAATTGACCAACGTGGGTGGGCGGGGCATGAAGCGCGTGATCGTCCTGACTCTTGACGAGGCGGATCGCGACGCATTCTTTATCATGAAAGATAAGGACTGGCGATGGAATGTATCTAAGAACTTCTTCAGTTTCTCTCTCAATTATTCTACCGGGATCTTTTCCGAATATGAGTCGGAGACCTATCCCTCGATCTCATTTTCCGAAAACGGCGGTCTCAGGGTGGACCTCAAAAAACTGAAGTACAGCTCCAATGAGCTCTGGATTCCCATACAGACGGCCCTTCTCTCTTCGGGGTGGACGCTTCGCGGCGGGATGATGCCGAAATTTTATCAGCGCGTGCTCCTCGCCCTGCCCCTGGGCATTGTCTGTTTCGCCTTCGGCTTTCTCGTCACCGGCATGGGGAAGCCTTCATTAAAGGCAGTCGCGATAAACCCGCCTGTTTCACGGGAATCGGGCGCCACGACACGGGCGGCCACTGATTCGAAACGAGCGGAACCCTCACGGACACAGGCGGCCGCGCCCTTGCCCGAGGGGGTATCATCCCTCGAAAAGATGGTCTCCCATATGACGACGGAGAATATCCAGGTGGTGCTCCAGGGAGTGATGATGACGCCGCCCGATTATCTCAACGAAGAGACGCGGAAGTCCTTCGTCGCCTACGGCAACGGCTATCTCGCAAAGCCGGACAGAAAGGAGGATTTCTCGTCCAAAATCAGGACTTTTGCCGCGAAGAACAAGATTCAGGGCCTTAAAGAGTAATTTCGACCCTAAAGGAGACTCTCTACTTCGGCCTTTGTATCGAAGGTGCGGAACTCATCGAGAATCCGGTCCTGGAGGTATACGTAATCGAAGGCGGGACGGTCTTTCATCTCCTCATAGGAGTCTCTGGCCTCCTCTGCGCAGGATTCGCAGCACGCACGGGGGAGGGAGACGCAGAATACCGTGTACCGCTGTCCCGTGCGCTGGGTAGCCGCCGAGGTAATGCGCCTGAAACCGGCACACCTTGGGCAAATCCGGAGCTCTTCGCGCTGCTCCTCCCTTAAGTAATCGGTATCGTAGAAGACCGATCTTTTGATTGAGGCAAATTCTTCGCCCTTCCTGCGGTTTTTCTCCACCACCTCTTCCCTCTGGCGAAAAACGGCAAGCTGTTGATCGACAAGGGCCCTGAGGTAGCGCATATTATCGGCAGTTTCTTTAAATCGCGCCGGATCGTAATCGGGCTCCCGGAGGTTCGAATAGTCGATGCCTGCCAGGGCCATGATAATCCCCATATTGATGTAAGGCAAGGCGGTTTCCACCGAATAGCCGCCCTCCAGGACCGCGATGTCAGGTTTGAGCCTCGTGGTCAGCGCGGCGTATCCCTGGGCCGTGAAGCTCATATTGGAGAGGGGATCGCTATAATGGTTATCCTGTCCCGCCGAATTGATCACGACTTCGGGCTTGAACTCGTCAAGGAGCGGCAGGACGAGGTTGTCGAGAACGTAATGGATGCCCGTGTCCGTGGTGCGCGGCGCAAGGGGTATATTGATGGTCGTGCCGAAGGCCAATGGTCCTCCCAGCTCGTCGTCAAAGCCGGACCCGGGATATAGAGTCCTCCCGTCCTGGTGGAAGGAGATGAAAAGCACGTCCGGGTCGTGCCAGAATATCTCCTGCGTGCCGTCGCCGTGGTGTACGTCCGTATCCACGATGGCGATCCGCCTTACCCCGTAGGTCTGACGGAGGTATTCGACCATCACCGCTTCGTTATTGATGTCGCAAAAACCGCGGTTGCCGTGGCTTACCGTCATGGCGTGGTGCCCGGGCGGCCTTATGATCGCGAATGCATTCTTGACCTCCCCCTTCATGAAAGCGTCGGCCATCACGAGTGCCGATCCCGCGGAAACGAGATGGGCCTGGGTAACGCGGGTATCGACGGAGGGCACGCAGAAATGGGTCCTCGATACCTCCTTGAAAGAGGCCAGACGGGGATGGTACTCGGAAATTTCATCCATGTCCATTATCCCCTCTTCAAAGAGCTGGTCCCGCGTATAGAGGAGCCTCTCCTCCCGTTCAGGGTGAGTAGGGCTGATGGCCCAGTCAAAGGCAGGGAAGAAGAGCACCCCTGTCGGCTTCACAGGTCCACCCCCTTGAATTCCTCGATAAACCCCGGTGTAATCTGGATCCCCACATCGAAGAGCTTTCCGGCGAGCCCCATGCCCCGGATCATGTTGAACTGCTCCTCCAGGTAGACCTGGGCGTCCTCCGAATAGACGGACAGCCTCCTTTGGCGGCTCAACTCCGCTAGAAGCATGCGCGCCAGCTTCACCGCATCATGAACCTGGTAATCCCGCTCCTTGACCGGCCCGCTGAATCCTCCCGGCGCCCCGGAATAGGTGCGCTTTTGCGTGTCCACGTGGACCTCCATTGCCAGGGTCGGCCGCGAGACCGCCGCGCCCAGTGCATTGGCGACGGGTGAATAGGGATGGAGAAAATAATCGACCCCCAGCTCCCTGGAAAGAAGGGGGATAATGGCCGGCGCTGCCGCGCCGATGCCGATCACCCGGTGGAGCACGAATTTTCTCTTGTTGACCACTTCCCAGACTTTGTAGGCAGGCTCGTCCTCCCACTCCGTAAACATGCGGCGGATAGCATCTTTTAACGTGGACGTCACCCGGTCCGCCACCGCCAGGCAGAGCGCCTCAACGGATTGACCCGCTTCAGCGGCAAGGGCTTCTATTTTTGTCCGCGAGGCCTTTATATCACCCAGATTAAGGTCCATGAGCACGTTAAACGCATCCGTCACGGTGGGCGTATCTCCGCCGAAGCAGACTGCCGGCCCGAGACGAAGGGGGCCTACCCGTAACGATCCATCTTCCATCCGGAGCGAACTGTCTCCGCCCAAGGCGATACTATGGACGGCAAAAGAGCTGACATGGGTCAGACGACCCTCGATTGTTGCCCCTTTCGAGGCATTAAGAGGCCGGCCGTCGATAAGGAGGCATATGTCGGACGTGGTCCCGCCCATATCGACCACCACGGAGTTCAAAGTTTCACGGCTTAACGCCATGGCGCCCATGGTGCTCGCCGCGGGGCCTGAAAAAACAGTCTCGCAGGGCCTCTTCCTGCTCCCTTCCAAAGTGGTGGTGCCTCCGTCGGCTTTCAGGATATGGACCTCGCAGGACGGGATGCGGTCCCTGATCGCTGCCTCTATCCCGTCGGCAAACCGGTTCCATTCTCTCATGGTCATCGCCGTATAATAACAAGTCACCGCGCGGCGGGGAAAATTAAGGCGTCCCGAGACCTCGTTGCTCAGGCAGACCTCCATTGCGGGATAAAGCTCTCCGATCCTTTCTCTCACGAATTTCTCATGGCTGTCGTTACGATGGGAGAACTTCCCCGCCACCGCCACCCGAAGGATGCCCGCACGGTCAACCTCGCGCAATACTAATTCGATTTCCTTCTTATCCGGAGGGTCAATTTCGCGTCCGCGAAAATCGATGCCTCCTTTCAGGAAATAAGTCTCCGGGCAGATCCGGTATGACCCATAGGGAAGCCCGCTTCCAGGCATAAGGAGGAGCGCGGTACGCTCGCCCTGCCCCGTGGCAAGGAGATTGGTTATCAGGGTGGTCCCCAACACGACCCGATGGACCTCGTCTCTGATCCCATGGGCAAGGAGCTCATCCAGGACCAGGAGGAGGGTCGCCTTCAGGTCCGTCTCGTCGGTCGGGCTCTTGACGGAATGGACCACCGCCCCATCCGAAAAGAGCACGCCGTCCGTATAGGTGCCGCCCACATCGATACCGATCAACACGCCTGCCACCTCCACCTTTTTCGCATTTCACTATTATACCGGGCGCGGGCGTTCTTCGCACCCCAAGGTCGAATCTTGCGATTAATGTATATAATCATAGCACTGATCGGGAGGGATGCCAAGGAAGAAGACTGTCCGGAAAGGAAGTATGAGAAAACCCGGGGCCATAATTCAACCCCGGGTTTCCCGTCGTTTCATTGCTGAATGCTAAGGAGATTTCGCTGCCTAAGGTCCTATTTTTGGTCCGGGCGCACCACCGGGTTACTCTCGTCGGCGCTCCATACATAGAAGCTGCCGTCGTAGTTCCTTATCCTGTCGTATCCCATGAGATAGGCCTGAAAAAAACCGATCGTGGAGCGCCAGCCGGTGCCGCAGTAAAACACCAGTTCCTTGTCGGGGGTGCCGCCCAGGCCTTTCCAGAGGCGTTGGACCTCGGGATAGGTGCGGTACGTATCGTCCTTCGTATTCACCAGGGCATCCCAGTCGCCCTGCCAGACGGCTCCTGGTATGCGCCCTTTTCTCGTGAAGAAGGGATAGGGGTTCGTTTTGCCGTCAAACTCGTCCCTCTTTCGCACGTCGAGAAGGATCGCCGAAGGGTTTTCCCCCTTTACCATGGACCGTATGTAACCGGTGGTGGCGTAAAGCTCTGGACGGAGCGGAACCTTGGCGCCGAAATCTGCCACGGGTGTGGGCTCCATCGCCTTTGCTGCCACGGGATAGCCTGCCCTTTCCCACGCGCTATATCCGCCGTTCAAGACCCTCACATCCTCGACCCCCGCATACATCAGGGCCCAGGCCACGCGCGAGGCCGTCATGGGTATGACCCTTCCCGACGAGTAGACGATGACCATCGCGTCTCTGGTGATGCCGAGGTCCATGAGCGCCTTCTGAAGCTGGTCGTCGGGGAGGAGCTTTGCGTCGTCGGGAACCACGTAATCGGGGTAGTACTTTTTCACGTCGTTCCCGTGCTCCACGTAACAGGGATGAATCGATACGGCCCCGGGTATGTAGCCCGCCTCTTTCCGGGTTATCATCTGGGAGATGGAAAAACTATTGTAACGGACTTCGAGTATCATGTATTTCTTGCCCTTGTAGGTGGGGGGATTTTTGCCGTCGATGAGGGCCTTTACCCAGGCGGGATAGACGAGCTTTTCGTAACGGGCGAGCTTCTCCATGGGTAGCGTTGGGTCGCGGGACCACTCGAGGATGGAGCCGTTTAAGGCAGAAGCGCGGGCATGGCCCATAAGCCTCAGGGCAAAGTAGACGCTCCCCGACCGTCTTCCGTCGGTGCAATAGGAGACGGTCTCCTTGTCCCCTGTCACGCCTTTTGATTCGAGCAAGGTCTTGACCTCTTTAAACTGGCGCACGGTCCCGTCGGCGTCGTAGAAGTCGCGGTAATCCAGGTTTATCGCCCCGGGAATATGTCCTCCCCGGAGTTCACCGTGAAGCTGCCAGCCGTTGAATTCCTCTATGGTCCGCCCGTCGATGAGGGTGAAATTATCCTTTCCGGCCCGGGCCGACACATAACGGGCCTGGGGCGCGAGACGCCCGTTCAGGGCGGCAACGAATTTTGCCCCGCCGGACCCGGCCTTCGTCTCCGTCTCAGCCGATCCTCCGGCGGCCGTCCACCTGGCCCAGCCTCCGTCCAGGATATGGACGTCCGTACAGCCGAGGGCTTCGAGGAACCAGAAGAACCACCCCGTTGAGCCGGGCGATTCCGATGGGTCGCCGTAAAGCACGATTTTCGTGTTCCTTTGAAGCCCGGCGGAAGTGAGCAGCTCCTCGAGCTTCGCCACGTCCATTGCGCCGGCCGCGGCTTTGAATTTTTCAAACCTGAGGTTCACAGCCCTGGGGATGTGGGACTGCTCGTAACCTTGCGAGCGGGTGTCGATGAGGGCAAGCTCCTTGTCCTTTAAATTGGCCTGAAGCCATTCGGCGGACACGAGAAGCTCTCCATTGGGAAAGCCCTTCGCCCCAGGAGCAAAGCTCTTTTCGTCGGGACCCTCAGCCGCTGCCATGGAGCTTATGAGCATGATAATCGCCCAGGCGATGAGCGGCGTAAGCCGGATATAATGGAAGGACCTGTATCCCGGAATCATCGTAAAACCTCCTCAAAAATATTTTGGCCTTCCTCTTCCCGTCAACGGCATAAAGAACGAATCCTCTGTTCTTCTTCACATGGAGAGGAATGGGTGACGTGTACGCTTACTATACAGCCCGCCCGGGAGGTCTGTCCAAATAAAAAAACGACTTTTTAAATTACAGTAATTGTATTTGGGAATTAGTTGTCGATCGACCTGAAAAAATAGCCGGGAGAAAAGGCCTGAGCCTCTTTCTCCCGGCATCGTATTCTCTATGCCTTCCGCGAACGCGGAAGCGCTTACTTCTTCGGTTTATCCGCGAGGCAGAATTCCACTGCCTCTTCCATCTTCTCCATAAACCTGAACTGCATGTTGTCCTTGATGCTTTCCGGCACTTCTTCCAGGTCCTTTTCGTTGAACTTGGGCAGGGCCACGATATTGATTCCGGCCCGCTTTGCAGCGAGGACCTTCTCTTTTATGCCTCCCACCGGAAGGATCAGACCCCTGAGCGTTATCTCGCCCGTCATGGCTACATCGTTTCTCACGTGTTTATCCGTGAGCAGGGAGACCAGGGAGACGAGCATGGTCACTCCCGCCGACGGTCCGTCCTTGGGAATCGCCCCCGCGGGCACGTGGATATGGATGTCGTTCTTTTCAAATACTTCCTCGGGGATATTGAAATCCGCTGCCTTGCTCCGTATGTAGCTCAAGGCTGCCTGGGCCGATTCTTTCATCACGTCGCCCAGTTGGCCCGTAAGGGTGAGATTCCCTTTCCCCCGCATCTTGGTCGATTCGATGAAGAGGATATCGCCACCCGTAGACGTCCAGGCAAGACCGGTGGCCACACCCGAGTATTTTGTCCTCTCCGCGATCTCGGAGAAGAATTTTATCGGTCCCAGATATCCATGGATGCTGTCCGCGGTAATGATCTTCTTTTCCGTTTCGCCTTCGGCCACACCCCTGGCCACACCCCGGCAGATAGTGGCGAGCTCCCGCTCGAGGTTCCTCACACCCGACTCCTTGGTATGGGAGCGGATGACGACCTTGATGGCCTCGTCTTCGAATTCTATCATCTCCGCCGTGAGGCCGTGCTCCTCCCGCTCTTTCGGGATGAGGAACTGCTTCGCGATCATCAGCTTCTCTTCTTCCGTGTAACCCGGCAGCTCGAGCACCTCCATCCTGTCCCTCAGGGCAGGCGGTATGGGGTCGAGCATGTTTGCCGTGGCGATGAACATCACCTTCGAGAGGTCGAAAGGCACCTCGAGGTAATGGTCGCTGAAGGAGAAGTTCTGCTCCGGGTCAAGGACTTCGAGGAGCGCGCTTGACGGGTCGCCGCGGAAATCCATGCCGATCTTGTCCACTTCATCCAGCATGAAGATCGGGTTATTCGAGCCCGCTTTCTTGATCCCCTGTATTATCCTTCCCGGAAGGGCGCCCACATAGGTCCTCCTGTGGCCCCTTATCTCCGCCTCGTCCCTGATGCCTCCCAGGGACATGCGCATAAATTTCCGGCCTAAAGCCCTGGCAATCGACTTACCAAGTGAGGTCTTTCCCACACCGGGAGGCCCTGCAAAGCAGAGGATCGGGCCTTTCATATCCGCCTTCAGCTTCCTCACCGCCAGGTATTCGAGAATCCTCTTCTTCACCTTGGCGAGGTCATAGTGGTCCTCGTCGAGGATCGCACTCGCTTCCTTTATGTCCAGATTATCGTCCGTCGACACGGACCACGGTACTTCAGTGAGCCAGTCGAGGTAAGTCCTCGATACAGTGTACTCGGCCGACATGGTGCTCATCTTGGAGAGCCGGTCGAGCTCCTTTTCCGCCACCTTCTGGACGTCGGGCGGCATCACTGAATCGGTGATCTTCTTCCTGATCTCATCCATCTCCTGGAGCCGGTCGTCCGTCTCTCCCAGCTCCTTCTGGATCGCCTTGAGCTGCTCCCTCAGGTAATATTCCCGCTGGGTCTTGTCGATCCCTTCTTTTACATGAGACTGGATCCTGCTCGACAGCTCCAGGGTCTCCACCTCCCTGTTGAGGAGGATGGTAACTTTTTTAAGCCTTTCCTTCAGGTCGATCTTTTCGAGGATCTCCTGCTTCTCCGTCACGCCGATATTGACGGTGGAAGCGATGAGATCGGCAAGGTTCCCCGGGTTCTCTATCTTCGTCGCGATCTGAGTCAGCTCCGACGAAAGGTACGGGGCCATGTCGATCGCCTTTTTATAAAGGTTCTTGAGGTTGATGTACATGGCGTCAACCTCGATGTCTTTCTGATACTCCTCGAAAATAGGCAGCACCCGGGCCATGAGATGGGGCTCTTTCTGGGTAAACTCAATGAGCTTGAACCTGCAAAGCCCCTGGACGACCACCCTTTGGCTCCCGTCCACCATCTTCACCATTTTCATGATGGTTGCGACAGTGCCTATGGTGTAGAGGTCCTCGATTCCCGGGTCCTCTATGTCGGGATTCTTCTGGGTAATGATCCCGATCATCTTATCTGAATTCATTGCCTCGTCCACGAGCCGGATCGATCTCTCCCGTCCGACTATGAGAGGCATTACCAGGTCAGGATATGCCACGGTGCCGCGAAGTGGCAGTATAGGCACTTCCGCAGGTATGAATAACCTGTCCTTTGCGCCCTTATCGTTCTTGAATCCGATTACCATTGACTCCCCCTATTTTTTAACGTCCTCGAACTCGGCGTCTACCACGTCATCGTCGCCCTTCGCTCCGCCCTGAGGACCGCCCTGCCCCGGACCCTGAGGTCCCTGGCCCTGTCCCTGGGCGCCCGATGTCTTTTTATAGAGCTCCTCAGCGAGCTTGTGAGATGCTTTGGTAAGTTCCTCCGACGCTCTCGTGATCCTGTCCGTATCGCCGCTCTTTATGGCTTCCTTCGCCGCACTGAGCGCGTCCTCCACAGGTCTTATCTCGTCCGCCGTCAGTTTGTCTTTGCTCTCGTTCAACGTCTTTTCCGTGGTATATACAAGGTTATCGAGCTGGTTCTTCACCTCGATCTCCTGTTTTCTCTTCTTGTCCTCATCGGAATGGACCGCCGCGTCGTCGACCATCTTCTTGATGTCCTGCTCGGTCAGACCGGTAGAGGCGGTAATGGTGATATTCTGCTCCTTGCCGGTAGCAGTATCTTTTGCCGCCACATGGAGTATGCCGTTTGCATCGATATCGAAGGTCACCTCGATCTGAGGAATGCCCCTCGGCGCGGCCGGAAGCCCTATCAGGTGGAACCTTCCAAGGGTCCTGTTGTCTCTCGCGAACTCCCTCTCGCCCTGGAGCACGTGGATCTCGACGCTCGTCTGGCTGTCCTCGGCAGTGGTGAAGATCTGGCTCTTCTTGGTGGGTATGGTCGTATTTCTCTCGATGATCTTGGTCATAACCCCGCCCAGGGTTTCGATACCCAGTGAGAGAGGCGTCACGTCGAGGAGGAGCACGTCCTTTACCTCGCCCGCGAGCACGCCGGCCTGTACCGCTGCGCCGAGGGCCACTACCTCATCCGGGTTGACGCCCCTGTGCGGCTCTTTGCCGAAGAAGGTCTTTACCAGCTCCTGGACCTTGGGTATCCTCGTGGAGCCTCCCACCAGGACGACCTCGTCTATCTGGCCCGGGTTCAGCTTTGCGTCATCGAGGGCCCGCTTACAGGGTCCCATGGACCTCTGGATGATATCGTCCGCAAGCTGCTCGAGCTCCGCCCGCCTCATCCTGAGATTAAGGTGCTTCGGCCCCGACTGGTCCGCGGTAATGAAAGGCAGGTTTATCTCCGTCTCCACCGTGGTGGAGAGCTCTATCTTCGCCCTCTCCGCCGCTTCCTTCAGTCTCTGGAGCGCCATCCGGTCCTTCGAAAGGTCGATGCCCTGGTCCTTCATGAACTCCGAATTGATCCAGTTGATGATCTTCTGGTCTATGTCGTCGCCGCCCAGATGGGTGTCGCCGTTGGTAGATTTCACTTCCACTACATTGTCGCCTACCTCGAGAATGGAGATGTCGAAGGTGCCTCCGCCGAAGTCGTAGACGGCGATGGTCTCGTTCTTCTTCTTATCGAGCCCGTAGGCAAGGGCCGATGCGGTAGGCTCGTTGATGATGCGCAGCACGTTGAGCGCCGCGATCCTGCCCGCGTCTTTTGTGGCCTGTCTCTGGGAGTCGTTGAAATAGGCGGGTACGGTAACGACCGCGTCTTCGATCGTCTGTCCCAGATGGGCTTCGGCCGATTTCCTCAGTTTCTGAAGGATAAATGCGGAGATCTCCTGGGGCGTGTACTGCTTGCCTCTCACGTCGACCCGCGCGCTGCCTTCCTGATCGGCGACCACCCTGTAGGGTACGGTCTTGATCTCTTCCTGGACTTCACTGAACCTTCTTCCCATAAATCGCTTTATGGAAAAGATGGTGTTTTCAGGATTGGTGATAGCCTGCCTCTTCGCCGTCTGGCCTACCAGGATCTGCCCGTCTTTCGTAAAGGCCACTACGCTGGGAGTAAGGCGGCTTCCTTCTTCATTGATGATGACTTTAGGCTCTCCGCCCTCCATCACCGCTACTACTGAATTCGTCGTTCCAAGATCGATTCCGATAACTTTTTTTGCCATGTGCTGCCCCCTCGTCGATTATTAATTTTCCAAATTAAATATAAGTTCCGAACCGGCCGTTGTCAATATTGGCCGCCCGGACTGTTACTTATAAGATCTTGTAAATATAGTGCTTTTCAATACCATGACCCCAAGAAAGATTATAAAGTTGAGGATCACGACGGTCGCCCCGGTGGGCAGATCCAGGAGATAGGAGACGAAAATCCCCAGGATCACCGACACCACGCCTATGGTCGCGGCGATCACGATGGTCGCCTTGAACCCCTTTCCCACCTGGAGGGCGGTAACCGCGGGCAGGACAAGGAGCGCCGAAATGAGCATGATGCCCACGACGCGCATGGCGAGCACCACCGTAAGGGCGGTAAGGAGCACGAGCACCGTATTCATGGCCTTCACCTTCACACCCGCGGCCCTGGCCGATTCCTCGTCGAGGGTCACGGAGAGCATGTCGTGGTAGAAGGTCACGATGGTGCCGATAAGGACCACGGAAAGGACGATCGACGAGATCACCTCGGCGCGGCTTATGGAGAGGATATTCCCGAAGAGGTAACTGAAAAGGTCGACATTGAATCCCCCTGCCACACTGGCAAGGATTATGCCTCCCGCAATCCCCAGCGACGAGACGATCGCGATAGCCGCGTCCCCGTACACCTTCGCCTTTTCCGTAAGCTTCATGATACCGAGAGAGCTTATCATGACAATGGGGGCGGCCACGTAGATCGGATAGACCTTCAAAAGCAGGCCCACCGCCACACTGCCGAAAGTCACGTGCGCCAGGCCGTCGCCGATGAGCGAAAGGCGGCGCAGCACGAGAAATACCCCGAGGGTCGCGCAGAGGATGGCGATGAAGGAGCCTGCCACCAGCGCCCTCTGGATGAAACCCTGACTTAGAAAATCGAGGAGGTCCAATTGTGCCCTTTTTAGTTTATGGTCCGTATGATCCCGTCGTGCCGGTGACAGATCACATGCTGGGAAAATTCCCCGAAATAACTTGCCATGCCGGTGGAATGGCAGAAGCTCTCGAAGGTGCCGAAAAAAACGACCTTCTTGTCAAGGTAGAGGAGCTTCGATGCAAATTCCCCGATGGTGCCGTGGTCATGGGTAATGATGATGATGGTGACAAGCCTGTTCCGGTTTAGCTCGTTCAGGATGCCGAAAAATCTCTCCCTCGTCTCCGGGTCGAGGGCGGTAGTCGGCTCGTCGAGGATCAGAAGCTCCGGCTCGCCCACAATGGCCTTTGCCAAAAAGACCCTCTGCTGCTGGCCCCCCGAGAGCTCGCCTATCAGCTTGTTGCCGATTCCTCCGATATCCATGAGGTCGAGGGCCTTATCGACCGCGGCGTAATCGGAGCGGTCCATCCTCTTGGGAAACTTTTTCTTCGAGATCAGGCCCAGGGATACCACCTCTTTCACCGTGGCGGGAAACCGGGGATTGAAGGACGTAAGGCGCTGGGGCAGGTATCCGACGCGCTGCCACGTGTGGAACTGGGTAGGATCTTCCCCGAAGAGAGAAACCTTTCCCGACGTAGGTTTGAAGAACCCCAGGAGAAGCCTGATAAGGGTGGTTTTCCCCGACCCGTTGGGTCCCACGAGCCCGAGGTAGTCGCCTTTTTCCAGGGCAAAGGTGGCGTCCGTCAGCACCTCTCCCCCGTTATACTGAAAATGGACGTGGTCTACGGAAAGGACGCTCATTTGCACCCCAACCCTTTTCTGAGATTTTGAAGGTTCTTATCCATGAGGGCCATAAAGGTAATCCCTTTTTCCATGTCGTCCCGACTGATATTATGGGCCCCATGAAGCGGCAGGAGTTCCGCCCCGGTCTCCGACGCCAGCACCTCCGCCATCCTGGGTGTAATCAGCTCTTCATAATAAACCGCGGTAATCCCTTTCTCCTTCATCAATTTCTTGAGCGCCATGATCCGCCGCGGAGTGGGCTCCGCGTTGGGAGACCCCTGATAGGCGGAGACGTAGGCAAGGCCATACCTCTTTGCCAGGTAATTGAAGGCGAAATGGCCCCCGTGCACGAAGGTGCGGACCCTGCACGTATCGAGGCCCATCTTGAACCTCTGATCGAGGTCGGCCAGGGCAGCCTTGTATTTTTGGGCGTTGGCCATGTAGTAGTCCTTATGGGCGGGATCACGGGTAATGAGGCCGTCAGTGATATTATCCACCATCTTCGCGGCGTTCCCGAAATCGAGCCAGACATGGGGGTCGGGGCCGCCATGCCCCTCACGGCCCTTTTCATGACTGTCATGAGACTCTTCCCCCTTTTCGGTACTCTCGAGGAGGGTAATCCCCTTACTCGCGTCAACCACCACGAGATTCGTATTATACGTGCTCCTAAGGAGTACCTCTACCCAGGGCTCCATATTTTTTCCGGTGTAAATAAAGAGATCCGCCGAATTGATCTTCGCCATATCCCCGGGCTTCGGCTCGAAATGGTGAGGCTCGACGCCCGGAGGGACCAAAAGGCTCACCACCACGTGCTCGCCGCCCACGTTCCGGGCAAAGTCATAAAGGGGAAGAAGGGTAGTAATCACCTTGATCTTTCCCAGGGCTGCCTCGTCTTTCTTGTGACACGCCGTCAGGCCGAAAAGGAGCATAATCGAAACGATAATGAGACCAATATATCTGACCTGCGTCTTCACCCGCGGCACCTCTCGCATATGCCGAATACCTGGAGCAGATGGGCCACCACGGAGCCCCTGAGGTTCCCCTCCACTTCGCGTCTGATCTCGTCCAACCCGCAGAAGCTCAGGTCCATGACCCTCCGGCACGAGACGCAGACAAAATGGTGGTGGTGACGCCCTTCCCGATTATGGCAGTAATAGTAGTAAAGCTTCCGGTCGGGATGAACGATCTTGATAATCACCCCGCCCTCCGAAAGGTCTTCGAGGTTCCGGTAGACAGTAGAAAGCCCGATCTTCCCGAACCTCCCCTTCATCTTCTCCCACACCTTCTCCGGACTCACATACCCCGCCTCGGCAGCCATAATATCAAGAATGGCAAGCCTCTTCGGCGTAACCTTAAGATGGAGCCCCTTAATGGAAGTCGTGAAGTCCTCAGCCATGGCGCCTCGAAGAGAAAGCTAAATGAAAATTGTTCCCAGTTAGTAGTATAGGGATGCAAGGCAGCCGACGTCAAGGGTAAACCGACCAGTGGGGAGGGAAAATCGCAACAAGAGGAAAGAAAGAAGGAAGAGGCGAAAGGCTGTGTTATCGTGGACGGCTTGCGGCATGGGCCGAAAACTCCATCTGCACCGTTATGGTCCGCTCTAGCCTTCCTGCGTATGCATATACGCTGCCTAGAGGCACCTACTTTTGGCTCCAGTCCGAGATGCTCCCCTACCGGCACACCTGAAGCTTCCGCCCCATGCCGCAATCCAGTGCCACCCGGCACAATTATTCCTCTGATAGAGGAGCCGGAAAGGACTTTTGGTTGGGAGGGGGTTGAAGCTCCTATCGATTATTACAATTTGGAGAAGTGTTCGTTTTTTTGAAGAGTAACCTGGATCGGCGCCAATTCCCATGCACGGAGAGGAAAGCCTGGATGTGGTGCGCTATCTATTATTCTAATTTCCACTGGATTAGAAAAAAATTCCGCTGGTGCAAAACCAATGGCTATCGGCGAGAGCATGATACAGCGCTGTTCGCCAGCCGTTTCGTCTGGCACGTTCACAACTTTCCGCTCTCCTGCGCATTTCTGTTCGAATCAGGTTAGAGCCGCCTGTCGCGTGAAGGTCTCGAAGCTGGTGACGGATATTCAGCAACTCGTCTGCTGCCTCTAATGAATAAAGCTTTCCAAGGCCGAGAATATGAAAATGTTTTTCCACTCGAGCCTTAAGCACAGATCCCCAATGCGCTGGGGCATTTACAAAAAATCGTACTACAGGGGGCTGCACATGCACTACCTCGGCTGCCAGCCAGTTATCTTCCTCGATGTTATCGTAATATGGGTGCAGCATCTCTTCGCTTGAATCCGTTGGGAGAAATGCAAGCTTCGCCTTATTGCAGTCGCTACAGGAGGGCACGAGATTTAAGGGCGTAACAACGAGGGCGGGATACTGGGCTTTTGGTAAATGATGATCAAGAGTAGTCACCACCCGCTGCCCGCAAAGTGGGCACTTCCCCTGAGGCGCTGAAGTGAAGATGGCGTCGTAAATTGGCCGTCCGGGTGCACCAATCTTTGCCATCCGCTGTGTATAAACAGCCTCCATCTCGGCCCGTGTAACTGTCCCTCCCACCATTATCTCGGGTGCTATCTCGTGCAGCCGTGTGTGCTCGGCCGCAGTATCATATTCGTTAGCCGCATCGACTACTACTTGCGTCACGTTTGCTAGGCGAGTCTTTAGTTCTTCAATCCTAACGCGGGTAATGCAGGCGCTGAACACGCTTCCCGCTTCCTGTGTCGGCTTCTCTAGCTTAATCACGCATGATCCTCTCGAAATTAGGGATTGGCGATGAGCGCGCGTACAATGGCACGTGCTTCGCCACCAAGTTCGCCGCCAAACTTCTGTAAAACAGAGTCAAAGGTACCCCCCGCCTCAAGTGCATCTCGTAATAGTTTGTGAAATCCGGAATGGGTTACTTCGAGACCGAATATCTCGCGCGTGAGTATGCCCACATTCTCACCGAATGTCTCTACATCGGGTCTTTCCGCTTTAACGTTTCTTCCGCTCCTCTGGATCTTCCAGACGCACTTTAAAGGAACTTCCTGAAGTACAACGGGCGAGTGGGTTGCGATTATGGCGACTCCGTTACGATTAACAAGCAAGTCCGACAGCGCTCTGATGAATGCCGATAGCAATGGGGGATGCAGATGCGCTTCGGGTTCATCTAATAGGACGAGAGTTCTTTCTTCCACTGTCTCTATCAATTTTGTGATCGTGAGAAGAACAATTTTGTGTCCGGAACTTAGTTTCCCGAATAATTTACGAGCCATGCTTTTTTGCGTTTCTTCGTCTAGTTCTCCGTCTGCGAGACTCGCGACGTCGGCCGCACGAAAGATGGGATCTGCCTCAAGCATCTCTAGAGCCCGTCGCCACCTTACTAAATGTGCGCCTCGGCTACAAACGGACAAACTACTTGCAAATTCTGTGGAAAGCCGATCGGGCGACTTCGGTGCGCGAGGTTTTCCATCCTCTGTAAGGCCCCGTCGCTTGAGACCTACATAGGAGCAGTGCATTCCTTCAGATCTATCACGGCGATTAGGCAGTGGTTCGAACGGATCGAACGCACTGAAGGTAACGGATACCAGATTAGCAAATAGATCATCATTGTCTGGCTCTTCGTCTACCACGCTGAACGACCCCACGTCCCTAGAATCCAAACGTTTATCCAGCAGACACCTTGCCATATGATCAAGAATGTGTGTTTTGCCCACTCCATTGCGCCCGATCAGCACATGAATGTTCGTTGGCGGCATTGACTCTGGCTCGACTACAAAAGATAAAGTTGCTTCCTTCGCATTTATTCTCTTAGGCTTGGCTAGTGTATATGTGAACTGATACCGCGACAGACGCGCCCCACCTCGTGCAAGCCGACAAAATTGCCCTTGTACTGTGGAACGGGTCACTGATCGCAATAACGATACGCCTGTGACCCTCTCTGCAAGTGATCGTTGGAACAAATCCTGGTCTAGCGCCATGTCACGCAAGGCTCGCAAGACTTCATCTCTTAGCTCAGGACCCAGTTCATTAAGTGTTTCATAATAGCTGAAATCTTGTCCAAGTGAGAAAAAATTCTCATCAAGCTGATCAAATTGATCTGGGACATCGGCTCGCCGCTGCCCTCTCGCCATCCCGAATTCGCCAATCTTCACGCTTCCAGCATGAAACCCCTCACCATTCCCGTCATAAACGATTAATGAATACATGGTGCTATAGCTGAACCAATCGTCCCAGCCATCGATTAGCAGAAACGACCTCATTTCGGCTCCATATGGTATATCCCTGGGATGCGAAACTACAGTGAAGCGCATCGTAAAGTCACCTCCCCATGGCCATGATGGCGTTCTCGACGCGTTCTATAGCCCACCTTTCGAGTTCCCATGCCTCGTTTCGCAAAGAGTTGGCCTTAAGCACTAAATTGCCAATCTCGTTCATAATTGCGGGGTCGGGCAGAGGCACTGGTATGCTGCCGAGCATGTCTTTGTCGACATGCACGACGACCGAACCATACGAATTTCGTTTGATCAGGCACTGTCCGTATTCGGAAGCCAACCACGCGTAAAGATACCCGGCGTTTGTGGTTGCGGCAGCAATGATGCGGGTAGCATCTTCGCTAGCCGTCCAACCCGTCATGTAGCGAGGGATAATTTGGACTCTGCCAATAGTGCCGGAGCGAGTGACTGCTATCATGCTCTCGCTTAGGGCTATTTCAGGTAAATCATGGAGGTGGGCTCCCTTCGCCAAGGCTTTTGAATCTACGGGATCAATCTGAAATAACTGCTTACTCGTAAGAAGGGGAATCCCTCCTTTTCGGACGTACAGCCGTTTTCGAAACTTGGTGATCGGCCTTATTTCTTTTGTTACCCTATTATCTTCTAAGGCCGCAATGTCAACTCCGAGTGATTCTATGGCTTGTTCGGCAGCTATCGCGCCGGGATGGTGGAAACTTGCCTCGAAACGCATGGCAAGGCGGGACGCTCGAATTACCGTACCTATTGGACCGTCGCAGCGGACGTTGAGGGAGTTCCGGATGGGCAATCCGAGGCGTTCGTGAAGCAGACGGTCGGCTTCACTAAGCAGCCGGTTCGCATCATCGCGCATTTCATAGGCCCGAACTACGGCACGACCGATTTCATTTCCCTTCACGGAAGGGAGATCGGGAATCCACACCCGTTTTAAATGCTCTGGCTCGATGTGCTGCACCACGGAACCATAGGTAGCCTTAGCGAGTTGAAGCCCCCCGAAATGTGAGCGGAGAAAGGCGGTCACGTACCCGGCGGTATCCGGATCCTTGGCGTGTACTCGAATGGCATGCTCAGAGAGAGCCATGCCAGCAATAGTCTCTGAGGCAAGCCCGACATTGCCTACAGTTCCCGAGCGCGATATCAAAACATCCCATTTCTTAATCAAGAGCTTTTCAAGTCCTTTGGTTTGTTTTCTACTCAGATAGTGATCGATCTCAGGCCTCATGCTTATTATGTCGGAACTGGAAAGAAACGGGACGCCAAACTCGGGATGCACATATATCCGTTTGAAACGGAAAGCGTTACTGGCCTCACGACAAAGTCCGTCAGGGCCATAAAGGGGGACAAGAGGCAAACCCGATGCCTCCAGTTGACCAACAGCCCGGCGTGCTTCGATGTTGAAAGCTGATGCCTCTAGGCGCATGTCGGCGTCAATTACCTCGCGCAGGCGAACAGTAGTGGATAGCCCTTCTCGGGGCCTCTCCTCCTGCCGCTCAACTTGGCCCGTATCTCTTACCATCCCAGGATCGCCTCGCGCTTCCAGGAAAGAAACTCATCCGCCACGATAGGCGTGTCATCATCGATTTCTTTTTGACGCGGAAGAAGCCGCATAGTCATCTGTCCAGTGGAAGTGGTCTCATACAGCTCAGTCTCGTCATTTGCCGTATCGGACAGAATCTCCTCTCCATCCTCATTCCGTTTATAGATGGTGTTTCCGCGCTTGTCATGACCGACGGCGATAAGTTGAGCCATGAAGATCTCGTAATCACTTAGCTGACCCTGAATGGCCTCGCGAGTCATTTCGTCCATAACCTTCTTCTGGAGCACCAGAATTGAAGTCTGAGTCCCATTCCGGGGCTGGAAAGTGTCGGGGTGAAGGTCTATGGAAGCGACGAGCCGGCAATGGGTGAGTATCCATGCACGCACGGGAGGCTATAGGGACGCTCTTAAGAACTTAAGTTAAATGGGATCATCCTCCATCAACCAGGGGGAGGCTATGGGGACGCTCTTAATAACTGATCCCTGAGAAGTAACCCTTCATAACTCTATTGCATTATAGCTATTACAGTGATAGAATATAGGCATGTATAAGAAGACACCACCTCAAGGCAAGCTCTTTGGTGTGGAGACTCAGGTCTCCCGTGCGTTACGTACCCGTCTCGAATCCTCATGGGCTCACCTCTTCAGATGCGAGATCATTCCTCTCTTGTTGAGAAAAGAAGATGACTATGCCGGGTTATATGGAACTACGGGCAGACCCAATTTCAGCGTAGCCCGTCTTCTGGGCCTGTGCCTCCTGCAGGAATGGAACGACTTAAGCGATCAGGAAGCCTTAGATACCTTCAGCTTCGATGTCCGGTGGCGCTATGCGCTCGATGTGCATGATGAGGATTACCTGTCCCGCCGCTCACTCGTGGAGTTTAGAAGGAGACTTGCCGAAAAGGACCCCGAGATGAGGATAATCCGGGCACTTTTCGAGAGTATCAGGGATTCGGCATTAAAGAGTCTTGGCCTCTCCACCTCTCACCAGAGGCTCGACTCCACCCATATCATCTCCAACATACGGCTGCGGGGCAGAGTAGCACTCTTCTCTCATACGATACGTCTCTTCCTCAAGAGTCTCGATAAAGATCACTTTGCCCGGGTGCCTGCTCCTATTAAGGAGTGGTATGGCCGCGAGCCCGAGGGATGGTTCGGTCTCGGCTCATCAGAACAGAAGATGAAACTGGAAGAGCTGGCCACGTATCTCTATGAGCTTATTGTTCTGTTTGAGAAGGACGACCTTGGAGAGCCCTATCAGCTCCTTACCCGTCTTTTCTCGGAACAATGTGAATGCTCCCGAGGCAATCCAAAAGAGCCGCCCACGATCCAAATCAAGAAGAAGGCCCTGGGAACCACCCTTCAATCCCCCTATGACCCTGATGCCTCATGCGGCCATAAAGGACCGGGCTACAGCCTCCATCTCGCGGAGACCTGCAAGAACAAAGGAAAAGAGATCATTACCGACTACGAAGTCCATGGTGCTGCCCGGTCCGACAGGGCAAAGACATTATCCGTGATTGAAAGGCTCACCGATGCCGGATGTAAGCCTGACACTCTCTTCGCCGATGGAGGATATCCCTCTGTCCCCTCGGCGCTCAAGGTAAAAGAGCAGGGCATCGAGTTTATCGCTCCGGTAGACCGCAGCAGGTTATCAGACGACGTAATGGGAAGAGATCGCTTCCAATTTGACTCAGACGGTCATGTGACTGCATGTCCCGAAGGACACGCACCCGCCGACCATCGCATCTTAAGCGGCAACAACAGTACCCGCCGTGCGCTCCATGCCATATTCGACGGTACGCTCTGCCGGGCGTGCGCCATGCTCGAGCGCTGTCCGGTCAGAACCCCCAATCATCGTGGAAAAGGCTGCAAGGCCCGGGATACGGTAGGCGACTTCCGTCTGGAGGTTACCCCCGAGCTTGCCTTAAGAGATCACATGTATGCCCTTCAGCACACACCAGAATGGAAAAACCGCTACAAGATCCGTGCAGGGATCGAGGCAACGAACTCGGAACTCAAGAGGGCCCACGGAATAGGAAAACTCAGGGTGCGCCGCTTGCCGAAGGTATGCTTTGCAGTGGCGTGTAAGATCATCGCCTGTAACATAAAGCGATGGGCCCAGGCCCTCATCCCTCTCAAAATCAATCTGCAGGACTTTCTATCGTTTCTTTGGGCTTGGGTGCTGGCGCTCCTATGCTGTTTTGCCGGCATCAACCTACTCAAGAGGCCGACTATGCAGGTGAGCGCCGATTGATCTTTCGTTTGTCTTGAAACGAGGGTTACTTCTCAGGGATCATAACTTAAGTTAAACAGGATCATTCTCCATCAACCGGTAGCCATTCTCCTCAGCGATTGTTTGGCCTCTCCTTACTGCATAGGTAATTGCTGCTTCCGTCACAGAAAAACGATCTGCTAGAGCTTTCTGTGACAGTCCCAGCATATGCACCGCCCAATAGCAGATCAACGCTCTCGCCTGGGCGATCCTCCTGGGTCTGCCTGATCCGTAAAGATCGCCGGGGCTGAGGTTGAAGAGAGTGGTCACTCGCTTCTCCACGTCATCGATATCTACGCCGGATTGTTTCAAGGCGTAATGGCGCTCGAGCCTTTCCTGCGCATCGGCCAGAAGGCGTAATACAAACGACGAATCCCCAAGGACCCTCTCGTCCCCCTTCATCGGAGCCTTCTTCATTTCAAGCCACCCGCCGGAGCTCCTTACCAGGCCTCCTCCGGTGAGATCCTCCCTGCGGCCCTGATCGAATCTTTTTTCGAGGAACTCAAGGTATGCAGCGGCACCGCCGAAGGAGGCGAGCGTATAATCCGCATCCTGCCACGGACAATTTCCCTTCCCGATGAGGACGGGATGTCCTGACCAGCGATAGAGGTTCAGACCGGTAATATCGGTCACCAATCCGGCGCGGAAGGGATTGAGGTGTATGTATACCACAAGCTCTTTAAAATAATTCTCTTCCTGACAAATGATCGATTTATAACGGTTCTGGAAGAGATGTCCGGAGCGTTTATAGCGTCGGTTGAATCCCGTGGCATATCCGGACAGAAGACAGGCCATTACCTTCGATAGGGGGATGTTACCCGTACGAAGGAGCAGGTGAACGTGGTTTGAAAGAAACGCCCATGCATAACAGCGGGTGTTACTTTCGGTGAAAAGCTTCTCGCACCTTTCAAAGAAGTCACGTCTGTCGGTATTGTTCTTGAAAAGGGACCGCTTTTCTATTCCCCGCACCATAATATGATGGAGAATACCTGCAGCATCGAGACGTGATTTGCGGGGCATGAGACAATACTACCCGTGACGTGCGATGATGTCAACATCTTTTTAA
This sequence comes from Syntrophorhabdaceae bacterium, assembly GCA_036504895.1. Lineage (NCBI taxonomy): Bacteria > Pseudomonadati > Thermodesulfobacteriota > Syntrophorhabdia > Syntrophorhabdales > Syntrophorhabdaceae > Syntrophorhabdaceae bacterium. The sequence continues at coordinate 4,352 of DASXUJ010000114.1, read as the reverse complement.
GTTCTTAAGAACGTCCCGGAAGGCTTTTTGCCTCGCCCCTCCTGGAATATCAAGCATTCCGGATGGACAAATCACGTCAAATAGGATTTAATAATGTTGACTCTTCCCTATTTTCCTCTTATTATTTTTGTAGGATAAATCCGTCATCAAGACGTATCAGTCACGTCAATAGACGCATAAGGGGTCAGTCCCCAGGAGCGAAGGAAGAAGAAGTCGCGGGAATACAGACGAGGCTTTCGGAGAATATACTTTCCCTCGACACATCGATTGTCGACGGAGAAAGAACCATTTGCCTTCCTGATGTTTTAAAGAGCAACGAAGACGCTGAGTCCATAATCCACGACAGAGAATGAATCGCACGTGATGAGGGAAACTCTGGAGGATTTTAAGGCAACCTTGAATAAGAAGGAGGCTTTCATCCTAGATCAGCGGCTCATGGAGGATAACCCGCTCACGCTTCGTGAGACAGGAGAGACCCTGGGCATAAGTCGTGAGCGGGCCCATCGGATGGAGAATCGTGTCATAGAGAAGCTGCCAGGCATTGCCTCTTTCAATAAGGGCGCTTTAAGAATCAGCGTGCCGGAAAACCTGACGACCAAAGCTACAAACGCAACGGTGACCATCAGCGGGAAAACCTCAAGGAGGAGCGATGGAAAAGGGCGCGGGCATCTCATTCATCGGGAGCGGAAACCACAGGAGTCGCGGCGGTAACGGACGAAAAGGCAATGGCTTTATCGCGCAGCGGAGGGCTATTTTCCTCGTCCTTCTTGCCCTGGTCCTCATCTGTCTCACCATAACGAGAGGATCCGGAGAGGAGATTGCCGGTGAGGCGGCCGCCGGGGCCGGGCCTGCCATTTCCATAACCCCGAAAACGAAGGCCTTCACCGACAAGGGCGGCTCGGGCAGGTGCACCGTCTCGCTCACCGGATGGTCCGGCACAGAGGCAGTGATCCAGCCTTCCGTCACGCAGGGCGACTCGTGGCTCCATCTCGTTTCCACTGCCCCCCTCACAGTGGCCCTCAAAAGAGGAAAGGGCTCCGCCGTCCTCTCCTACACGGTCGATGCCACCGCCGGCTATCTTCCCACGCCTTCCCAAGGTGCCATTACCGTGTCGATGAGGGACAGCACGGCCGGCGCGACCGCATCGGTCACACGTAAAGGCGTGGGATGTAAAATCGCGATAAGTCCCAGGGTCTCCTCCCAATTCAGCGCGGAAGGCGGAACCGGCTCATTCACCGTTACTGCGCCCGAAGGCTGCGAATGGCAAGTCTCCGCAGCCACCTCCACGTGGGTGGAAATCCTCTCCGCCCTTCACGGCTCCGGCCCCTCCGGCGTCGTGCAATATCGGGTGAGTGCGAATCAGGCAAAGGGGACGAGAACGGCGACAATTCAGGTGAAGGCCAACAACGCCGCCGCAAGCGCCTCATACAGGGCAAGCCAGGCAAAAGGTCCGCCCGTGTATACAGTCTCCATCGATGGCTTCGGCCGGGGCACGGTGACGGACAGCAAGAAAAAGATCAACTGCGGGCCCAACTCGACAAAATGCTCCGCCCATTACGATGAAGGCGCCTCCGTGGTCCTCACGGCCGCGGCTTCGGCAGATTGGACCCTGCACCACTGGACCGGCTGCGATACGACAAACGGGAGCGTCTGCACCATCACCGTCACCGGCGATAAGGTCATCCATCCGACCTTCGTCTCCACCACGGTCACGAGCCTCCACTCGAATGTGATCATCCTGGACGACCAGACCGTGTCTCTCCTCGAGATACAGGAGGGAAGCACCTATATTTTCGATGTGGACGCCACGGCAGTCGCGGCCCTCCAGCCGGGAGACATTATCGTCTCCAAGAGCGGCTACGGATTCGCGAGAAAGGTAGTCTCCGTCTTCTCTTTCGCTGGCTCTGCCATCTTCGTCGATACCGCCGACGTGACGCTCGAGGACATCATAAAGGAAGGGTCCCTTGTGGTCAACGGGGGCCTCACCTCGCACGATATAACCGAGGCGAGGCCCCTTCTCGAAGGGGCACGCCTTATGGAGGAGCCGGCAAAGAAAGGCGCCACCGCCTCCATCTCCCTCGATTCGAACGTCGGTCCCCTCCATATCAGCGGAATCACGAGCCTCTTCATCGAGCCTGATTTCGCGGCTGATGTTGGCCTCCTGGATGGGATCAGGGAGTTCAAGTCCTCAATATCCTTGAAAGACGAGACGAGCCTGACCCTCTCCTCGGACTCGAGCTTCTCCTTCGTGGACAGGGAGATACCACTCTATTCCTTCACCTTTGCCCCCATTGTTGCGGGGCCGGTGGTCTTTGTCCCCCTTGTGGACGTGAATCTTGTCATAAAAGGGAATACGGAAGTCGGCTTTTCCACGGGGATAAGTTTCTCCCAAACGGCCAGCATCGGGGTCCACTACAGGAAATCGGAGGGATGGTCTCCGGTGAAGGGCCATTCGAGGAGCATAGACGTGCGGGAGCCGACAATCACCGGTCCCCTTTCCCTGAAGGGGGGGATCGCGGCGGACGTCAATGTCCTCCTCTACGGGGTGGCAGGCCCGTATGCAAGTTTCGAGGCATACCTCGAGGCGGAGGCATCGGCCTCTACGAACGGCGCAGCTTCCTGTGTCGATTGGAGGCTCTTTCTCGGTGCGGGTGCGGGTGTGGGTACCGAGGTGGGCATCTTGGGATGGACCCTCGCGAAATATGAGGTGAGCCTCTTCGACTATAAATGGGATATTCTCGCCAGGAGTGTTTGTCCGGACCATGTGCCCCCGTCGGCGCCCCAGAACCTGAGGGCAACCGCCGTCTCCTCGTCGGACATCCAGCTCACGTGGGAAAAATCGACGGACACCATGGGCGTGGCCGGGTACCTGGTCTTCAGAAGGACCCAAAACATTGCCCGCACGTCAGGCACTTTGGCCAACGATTCGAATCTGAAGCCGGGCACCCAGTACTGTTACAGCGTAAAGGCCTTTGACGGCAGCGACAACCAATCGGCGGCGTCCGCCACAGTATGCGCCTACACCAAGCATGGCCGGGACACGGTCGCGCCGTCCACTCCCGTCAATGTCCGGGCCGAACCACTCTCCACAAGGGCAATAAGCCTGTCATGGGATGCCTCTACCGACGATGTGGCGGTTGCAGGCTACAAGATCTATCGGGGATCTTCGCCGGTGGGCTCCACCGCGGGCCTCACGGCGAACGACAACGGCCTCAGCCCCTCCACCTCGTACTGCTATACGGTAGTCGCCTATGACGAGGCGGGGAACACGTCTCCGGCGGGGGGTGCGGCGTGTGCCACCACCAAGGATGCGGGGGGCTGGACCGTATACTCCCGATGCCTCGGGCGTTCCTGGTACAGTATCCTATTCAACATGGATCTCGATGAATCGGTAAGTTCCTACGTCCATGTGTTTGGCACGGGGGAGTATTACGGTTTGGATCTCGCTTTCTTGCTCAGCGGCCGGTACGACTCCGATTCGGCGACCCTTGACGGGAGGATGACATGGCTTTTCCAGGCCAATTCGTGCATCAGGGTCGATGAATTCAGCGCCTATCTCGGCTCCGGGGAAAGCGGCGATATCACCATGGACCAGGTCAGGTTCTGCGGCTGCACCAGCCAAATCCGGTTCTCCAGGACAGGGGAAAGCGGCGCCGCCAAGCCGATAAAGACAGGAAGGAAGACGGGCGAGACCGGAGGAGACCTGTTCAATTCGAGCGGAAAGACGCGTTAGCCGCTCACGCCCCTGAGGCGGGCGAAAAGCAATCGGATGAAGACCGGAGAAGAGGGACACCATGTCACCCGTTCCCCAATCCCCGAATCCCGGTCCGGCGCCTTTTTACATACACCTTGTGCTCCACCCGTGATCTTATAGAATAGAGCGTATAGAAGAACCTGCGAGAATTTGCCGTGGACGGCTTGGGGGACATCCTATATTCCTCCTGTCAACACCAATGAGTAGAATATCCAACAATATCAACTCCCCAGCCAAAGACCCCTTCTCCACGGCGCACCCCTCCTGTCGTCTCTGTCTCTTTTAACCAGCAATTCTTCTCACCGTAAAGCGAACCCGCACCTCAGCGTTATCAGTATCCGGTGGGAAGCAAGAGGGACGGGCATAATAACTAACTCTCGCGACGCTCAAGACCTAATCCCGGTAAACCATCATTTTTACTACATCCAGGAACTCATCCCCGTATTAAGGAAGTATTTAGGGTCACCCATTAGAGGGCTCCCTGTCAAGAGATAATTCTTCCCCTACTGCAAAAACCTGACGGTCTGCAGGGAGTGTAATACCACAAAACGATAGGTTTCTTGCCATCCTTTTCCTCTCTGCGCCCGCGTCTTCGTTC
>DASXUJ010000113.1 GCA_036504895.1 Syntrophorhabdaceae bacterium | reverse complement strand
GGTTGGTCTCTATAATGTCAACTATCTGCCTGTCCCCCGCGAATCTCCCCTCCTTGAGCCGCTCCACATAAGGAATGACCAGTTCCTTTACATTACTTAGCACTTTTTCCTCAAGCTCGTGGCTATCCTGCTCCCGGTGAGCCAGAAGCGCCCTCAGCGCCGCATTCGCTTCCTCCAGGCTCCTCGATTTCTGCTCGAGGTCCTCCTGTATGACCTTCCGTTCGGTGATATCGGTCATAGTCCCTTCATAAAACAGGATATCTCCCGTGTCATCGCGCACTACCCTGACATTCGCACTGATCGACAGCCTCCGCCCGTCTCTCCGGCGGCACTGCACTTCGAAGTTACGAACGAACCCCTCTCTCTCCAGGGCTTCCTTCAATTCCATTCTCCTGCCGGGATCCGCATACGCCTCTCTGCCCAGGTCCCGGACCGACCCCACCATCTCCTCGGGGGAGGCGAAGCCGAAAAGGCGTGCAAAGGCCGGGTTGGCGCTTATCACCCTGCCCTCGATGGTAGTCTGGAATATACCCTCCGTGGCGTTTTCAAAAATATTGCGATATTTCTCTTCACTCTCCTGCAGGGCGACCTCGAATTCCTTTCGCTTCGTCACGTCCTTCAGTACGGTGATGCTGTACTCTTTCAGAAAGGTCGATCTGAACTCGATATCCTTCCTCATGCCGTCCTTGCAGACAATGGAGAACTCCACATCCATCCATTCTCCGCCTTCGGACGAGCCGTTCTTGCGCCATTCATTACGGACGCTCTTACGGTAGTCTGCTTCCGGAAAGGCCTTTCTGAGCCAGTCTCCTCCCGTGGGCACATCTTCATGACTATAGCCGGTAACGTTGGTGAATTCCCTGTTCACGTAAAGATAATTGCCCTTTCGATCACTTAATACTACGCCTACAGGATCGTTGTCGAGGATCGTGAAAAATGTTGCTTTTTCCCGGCGAAGGGCCTCTTCGGCCTTTCTTCGCTGGGTAATATCTTCGACGAAACCCTCGTAGTAACGGGTGGCGCCTTTATCGTCTTTTACTGCCCTGGCACTTAAAGAAACCCATATGGTGCTTTTGTCATTCCGGTATAACTGGGTCTCGAATCTCGACACAAAGCCGGGATTGTCGAGGAGCTTCTTCAGGTTTTCCCTGTCCTCAGGATTCACGTACTGATTTTCAATGCGTGGTAACGCGGCGAGCATGGCCCCCGGAGAGGGGAACCCGCAGATGGAAGAAAGGGCCGGGTTCACTGTCAGGAAACGGCCGTCGGGAGTGGTGCGGAATATGCCGCTCACCCCATTCTCGAAGGTATCACGGTACCCGTCTCCGACCGGCCCATGCCCCTCATTGTCCTCTTTTCCTCTAACCCCCTCATGCCAGACAATTTGGGATAAGGGTTTTCCTTTCGTGGGAATGAGGGTAATGGAAACGTCTACCCGGATATAACCGCCGTCGAAGGTCCTGTAGGTCCATTCGAATTGACTCTGGTCACGCCCTTCCCGGGGCAGAACCTCCTTCTCTTTATCGGCAGACTTTTTTCCGTCGGGCTGATGTTTCGGAGATATCTGAAGATGACTCGATCCAAGAAGCCGGTCCCTGTCCGGGCAACGGAGCATTGCCAGGGCTGCTTCATTACACATGATGAACCGGTTGCCTCGCAGAAGAAGCATGGGTACCCTCGAATTCTCGAAAAGAATTCTGTAGTCGACGGCGTCTCTTACGGTCCCTTCACTCGCATTCCGGTCGCGGCCCGGCAACTCCTTAATCTCCCCCCTCATAACCCCCACTTATTTGCTTCGCCGGCGCCGACAGGCCCTCCCCGTCCGATGGCCTACGGCAGAACCTCTCCATTCCCGGGAAGACGGCAGTCCGGCGTCGCGTCCGCGGGATCCATCCCATTAATCGGATGTCCAATAGAAATAGTGATTTTTTGTATACTACGCTATCCTGTCTCCTTTTACAATATTTTTGCCTCCTTCAATATTTTCCCCTCCCGTGAGGTGCGCGTCTTCCTTGCCCTCGCCTCGTGCGAGTGGTATTCTTTAAGAAAAAGAACATGATCGGGGCCTCAAAATGAGGAAGGACAAGGGGAGCGAAACCATCACCGAAGGCAGACGGGCAATCGAGAAGCTGCGGGAAAGCGAGGTCAAGTACCGGACGCTCTTCGACAACGCCAATGACGCCATATTTTTGATGGAGGGTCATATCATCATCGACTGCAACCAGAAGTTTCTGACCATGTTTGGGTGCTCGAGAGATCAGATCGTGGGGCAGACGCCTTATAGATTCTCTCCCTATTACCAGCCTGATGGACGTGTTTCCCGAAAGAAGGCCGTGGAAAAAGGGACTGCCGCCATGGCGGGAGAACCCCAGTTTTTCGAATGGAAGCACTGTCGGCACGATGGAGCAGAATTTGACGCCGAAGTCAGCCTCAACCAGATTGAGATCAACCGCAGCTCACGCCTCCTTCAGGCAATCGTAAGGGACATACACGAAAGGAAGGAATCCGAAAAGAGGCTCAGGGAGAGTGAAGAGAAGTACCGGTCCATATTCGAGAACGCCATAGAAGGTATTTTCCAGACCACCCCTTCGGGAAAAGTAATTACCGCCAATACGACCTTTGCGAAAATGTACGGCTTCAGATCAGCAGAGGAACTGGTAAATTCCTATACCGATATCGGAAAGGAGCTTTACGTTCACCCCGAAGACCGGGAGCGGTTCAAAGAACTCTGCGAGACGGATGGATCGGTGGAAGGCTTTGAAGAACAGGTGTATAAGAAGGACGGGGATAAAGCCTGGGTCTCCATCAACGCGAGGAAGGTGGTCGACGGCAAAGGTAAAACCCTCTACTACGAAGGGACCATAGAAGATATCACGCCCCGGAAGGAGATGGAGGATGCGTTACGGGGAAGCGAGGAGCGGTACAGGACCTTCATAGACTCCACTTCTGACGGCGTATTCCTGAAGGATGAACGACTTCGCTATATAATCGTCAATAAAAGGCTGAGAAAAGTCTTCGGCAAGGATGAGGATGAAATTATCGGGAAGAGGGATTTTGAGCTCCGCCCCAGGGAAGACGCGGCAAAAGCGGAGCGGGCGGACAGGAGGTCCCTCAGGTCTTCATCGATCGTGGTCCTCGAGGAGCAGATAGGGCGCCGTATCTACGAGACCCGAAGATTTGCCGTCACACTCGGACAGAAGACCGTGGGGATCGGGGGATTTGTGCGGGATATTACGGAGCAGAAGCAGGACGGGGAAGAGCTGAAGGTCAAGACGCTCAACCTCGAAGAGGTCAATGCAGCTCTTAAGATCCTGCTCAAGCAAAGAGAGCAGGACAAGAGCGAGATGGAAGACAAGATTATCAGTAATGTAAAAAAGCTCGTACTCCCTTATGTGGAGAAATTACGTGACAAACGGCTCGACCACGAGCAGAGGACCTACGTCGATATCCTCCAAACTAACCTGAAAAACATCGTCTCCCCCTTCGCACAGAAAATGGTATACGTCTATTCCCAGTTCACTCCTACGGAAATCATGGTAGCCAATCTCATCAAGGACGGTAAGACCATAAAGGAGATAGCCGTTGTGTCGGGTGTATCGGAGAACGCCATCAACCATCACCGCCAGAATATCCGCGATAAGCTCGGTCTCACTAAAAGAAAGGTCAATTTAAAATCCTACCTCATGTCCCTCGGCTGAAAAAGAGTAAAGACAGGCCTACGTTGTCCTCTGTCCATAAATTATAATAGCATCTTTATGCTGCCATTATAGTGCCCTTTTCTTATCATTTATTCCCCTGATCCTTATGTTATTACTTTTTTATTCTTCGGGCGGAGGGAGGAACCTCCCGGGAATCCAAAAGTTATGACCCCGGGGCCATAACAAAAAATCGAATGGGGGTAACACGATGAGAAAAGCTGTTGCAGGTGAAGTATTTCTTCTGGTTCTTCTCCTTACTCTTTGTAGCGTATCTGTTCCCGGCAGCGTGGACGCGCAGAAAGTCATCTCTCTCAACTACTCCAACTTCTTCCCCGCTCCCCATAAGCACAGTCTCCTCGCCGAGCAATGGTGCCGGGAGCTCGAAAAAAGGACCAACGGCAAGGTGAAGATCGCCTATTTTCCCGGAGGGACCCTCACCCCCGCGGCCCAGACCTATGACAATGTGGTGAAAGGCATTGCCGATATAGGTTTTAGCTGCTTTGCCTATACGAGGGGAAAATTTCCGCTCACGGAAGTCATCGACCTGCCTCTCGGCTACAGGGACGGGCTCTCCGCCACGAGGTTGATCAACGCATATTACGCAAAATTCAAGCCGAAGGAGCTTGACGACGTGAAAGTGCTCTATCTCCATGCCCACGGCCCCGGCCTCCTCCACACCAAAAAACCGGTCTCCAAACTCGAGGACGTGAAGGGTATGAAAATCAGGGCTACCGGCCTCGCCTCGAAGATCGTCATAGCCCTGGGCGGGGCGCCGGTAGGCACCACCCAGCCGGAAACCTATGATGCGCTCCGCACAGGGGTCGCGGACGGCGCCATGTCGCCCATGGAAGCGCTCCAGGGATTCAAGTGGGGCGAGGTCATCAAATATTCGACCCTCGACTATGCCGCGGGGTATTCGACCGGCATGTTCGTGGTAATGAACAAGGCACGCTGGGCGTCGTTACCCCCGGACATCCAGAAGGTATTCGACCAGGTCTCCCACGAATGGATCGAAAAACAGGGCGCCCTCTGGGATCAGATCGAGCAGGAGGGGAAAGACTTTACCCTGAAGAGGGGCAACAAGATCATCCCCCTGTCCGCCGAGGAGAACGGCAGATGGGCCGTGAAAATGAAACCTCTCCTGGACGACTACGTGAAGGGCACGAAGGCGAAGGGTCTTCCCGGTGAAGAAGCCCTCAAGTTCTGCCTTGACTATCTCAAGCACAATAACTGAAAAGGCGAAAAGGGACGGTTGCCATGCACCCGTCCCTTTTCCCTTCCGGCAATCGATAAGCATGATCGGAGGTAACGATGAACATAGTGGATCTGGTATACAGGAACGGACGTATTTATCCGGACGAGACGGCATTCGTAGAGATCCGGCCGGTTTCAAAGAAGAAGATAGAGACTACCTGGGCACGCTTCAATGACCGCACCAATAGCCTCGCCAATGCACTGGTGGCGAGGGGAGTGAAAAAGGGTGACCGGGTCTTCCTTCTCGGCAAGAATTCCATCGCCTGGCTCGAGGCCTTCTTTGCCATCGCCAAGACCGGGGCATGGGTAAATCCTCTCAATTTCCGCTTCACTGACGAAAACCTCATTTACTGCGCCGCGGCAGCCGAACCGGGATTCTTTATCTTCGACGAGGAGTACGGGCCCCGGATGGAGGCGATCCGATCGAAACTTCCTACGGTAAAAACATTGGTGGCCATAAGCGAAAAGCCATCTTCAGGCGACATGGAGACCACGGAAGGACTCATTGCCGGAAGCCCTCCCCTGCCCCTTGGGACGGTCATATTGGACGAAGATGAATGCGGGCTCTACTTCACTTCGGGAACCACCGGGGCGCCGAAGCCGATCCTCCTGCTCCACAAAAACCTGTTTGCCCCTGCCATGAACGAAGTGACCAATCTTTCCCTCACGAAAGGGGATTCCCTTCTCATGATGCCGCCCATGTACCATGTGGCCATGGGGCATCTCCTGGGTTCCATGCTGATCGGGGCGAAGACCGCTCTCCTGACGGAGGCCGTCACCCCCCGGGCAATTCTCGAGGCAGTGAGCACCGAGCGCCTCCGGGTCTCATTCCTTCTGGTCCCCTGGGCCCTCGACATCCTCGAGGCTCTGGACAAGGGAGCGCTCAAGGCCGGAGAGTACGACCTGGGCTGCTGGCGCATTCTTCAGATGGGCGCCCAGCCTATACCGACGAGCCTCATCAGGCGCTGGAAAGCCTATTTCCCCCACATGGAGTGTCATAACACCTATGGACTGAGCGAAAGCTCGGGACCCGGGACGATCCATAACCACATCACGACCGAAGAAAAGATCGGCGCCATCGGAAAACCCGGGCTCTTATGGGATGCCCGCATCATCGACCACCTCGGGAACAATGTACCGGCCGGCGCGGTAGGCGAGATAGCAATAAAAGGCATGGGCGTGATGAAGGAGTATTATAAAAATCCCGAGCTGACCCAAAGGACCATTGTGGACGGCTGGCTCCGCACCGGGGACCTGGCCCGTCTGGATGAAGACGGCTATATCTACCTGGTGGACCGGGCAAAAGACCTTGTCATCAGCGGCGGCGAAAATGTATATCCCGTCGAGGTCGAAGAGGCTCTGCAGAAACACCCCGGCATAAGGGATGTGGCGGTGATAGGCACCCCGGATGAAAGGCTCGGGGAGATCGTCACGGCCGTAATCGATCCCGTTGCTGTCAACGGCCTTACCGAAGCGGAGGTCCTGCGTTTTTGCGAGGAGAACCTCCCGCGCTACAAGCGGCCCCGTAAGATCATATTTGACAGCGTTCCGAGAAGTCCGACGGGGAAGATAGAGAAACCGAAGCTCCGGCAGCGTTACATAACCCGAGAGGCATCCTGAGGCCCTTCGCGGGGGTCTACGGAAGGAAGCGTGCCGGAAGCAAATGGCATATGGCAGGAGATCGGTCGGGGCCTTATGGCCCAGAGTTGCAGCGGGGGTTGTCAAATTCATATTCGGAGGAACCATGTTATCACACAATTGGCTGACGGCAAAGGACGTACTGCGGGTGAATGCCTTCAAATGGCCCGACAAGACTGGCATTAAGGACCTTTACAAGTCCTACACCTTCAAGGAATGGGACGAGAGGTCGTGCAGGCTCGCCAATGCGCTCGCCTCGCTTGGCATGAAGAAGGGGGACAGGTTCGCCGTCCTTGCCTATAACGCGGTGGAATGGATGGAGATCTACGGGGCGGCCGCGAAGGGAGGATTTATTTGCGTTCCATTGATGTTCAGGCTTGCCGGCCCCGAGATGGAATATATCATCAACCATTGCGACGCGAAAGTATTCATCGTCCAGGACCAGTGGGTAGATCACGTGAACGGCCTGAAGGCAAGTCTCAAGACCGTGGAGCACTATATCTCCTTCGCGGTGGAGAACCCCAAATTTGACGGGTATCTTTCTTATGAGGACCTCCTCGCAAAGGCGAGCGCCCAGGAGCCGCTGACGGAGGTAAATCCGGAGGACCCGTGGGTAATCATGTATACGGGCGGCACTACGGGCCTGCCCAAGGGGGTGATAAAGTCCCACGAATCGATGTTTGCCCAGTATTATATCGAGATCTTCGACCATGATTTCAAGACCGACGACGTGGTGCTCCTCGTTATGCCCTGTTGTCACGTCAATTCCGTATATAACTCCTTTCCCGTCACCTGGGTGGGCGGCACGGTAATGGCCTACAATATGGTCAGCTTCAGCCCCGAAGACCTTCTCAAGACCTTTTCGGACCACAAGGTCACCTTCACTTCTCTCGTGCCTACCCATTACATCATGATGCTGACCCTTTCAGAGGAGGTAAAGAACAAGTACGACCTCACCACGGTGAAGAAGCTCCTCATCTCCTCCGCGCCCGCGCGAAAGGATACGAAGCTCGGGGTACTCGAAATGTTCCCCAATTCGGAGCTTTACGAGGCATACGGGTCGACTGAGGCGGGAATCGTGACCGTTCTCAAGCCTGATGAGCAGCTCACTAAACTGGGCTCCTGCGGAAGAGAAGTGATCGGTTCCGACCTGGTCCGCCTCTACGACGAAAATGACGATATCATCACGGAGCCGCACAGAGTCGGGGAGCTTTATTCCCGAAGCCCCATGCTCCTGACGGGCTACTGGAAGTCCCCGGAGAAAATGGCCCAGGCCATGAAAGGGAACTATTTTACCTCCGGCGACCTGGGCATGAGAGACGAAGACGGCTACATCTACCTTGTCGACCGGAAGGCGAACATGATCATTTCCGGAGGTGAGAATATCTTTCCCTCGGAGGTGGAGAACTGCGTGGGCGGCCATACCAAGGTGAAGGATGTGGCAGTCATCGGCGTGCCCCACGAAAAATGGGGGGAGCAGGTGACGGCGGTGGTCGTGCTCCACGACGGCCAGTCGGCCACTGCCGACGAAATGAGCGGATACTGCAAAGGCAAGATCGCGGGATACAAAATTCCAAAAAACATTGTCTTCATCAAGGATGAGGAGATGCCGCGATCAGGGGCAGGGAAGATCCTCCATCGGGTCCTCAGGGAGCGCTACGGCATGTGGAAGGATCACAATTGAAACGCGCGGCTCACGGGGGAACGGGGCCGGTCGGCCTCCTCCCCACACTTAAAAAGGGGAAATAAAATGACGCAACTAAACGGAAATGGCCTGGCCCTGGCTGATGCGTACTATTCAGCCTACGGCTCGAGAGCGCGCGAGCTGAAGGCGGAAGGCCGAAAAGTTATCGGCTACCTCTCGGCCCTGGCGCCGGTGGAGATCATGACTGCCGCCGGCCTGGTGCCTCTCAGACTGAAGGGTTACCCGGAAGAGCCCATTACCAGGGCGGATGTTCACATGGAGACTATAGTCTGCCCCTTTGTGCGCAATGTCTTTGACGCGGTGCTTAAAGGAAAGTACGACTTTCTCGACGGCATGGTCCTGCCCCACCAGTGCGACAGCATGGACCGGACCAACGACGTGTGGAGCTATACGTTGAAGCTGCCTTACTGGCATTTCCTGAATGTCCCCCATCTATCCGACGGGCCGTCCGTCGAGTTTATGCTCTCCATACTGCGCCTCTTCGTGGGGAGTCTCGAAAAATTGACCGGTAACCGGGTAGGGAACGAGCTGATTGCCCTGGCCGTAAAAGCACACAACGAGAACAGGCGTCTTATGCGACGTCTCTACGACCTCCGGAAGACAAACCCGCCCCTCATTTCAGGGGAAGAGATGACGAAAGTCCAGGTGGGGGCCATGAGCCTGCCCGTACTCGAATCGAGCTCCCTTATCGAGGCCGTGATACACGAAGTGGTGCAGAGGAAGCCGCCTCACGGGAATGGAGGAAAAAGGATCATGATCGTGGGGGACCAGGTAGACACCGCAGCCATCGCCCATACTATCGAGGGCGCCGGGGCATGGCTCGTCATGGACGATATCTCCATCGGAGCAAAGCTCTGCCGGTCGGAGATCGACACCACGCCGGACCCCCTTCAGGGACTGGCAGAGCACTACCTGAGGCACGTAAACCTGCCTACCACCTATGTGGCCGCAGGCAAGACATACGGAGAGAACACCGATGCCCGCTTCGGTCACCTGAAGCAGGATATACACGATTTTAAAGTGGATGGGGTGGTTCTTTTGATTAATAAGTATTGCGACCCCTATGGATTCGAGGTCCCCGCGATAAAAGCGTACATCGAATCGGCGGGAGCGTCCGTTCTTTACCTTGAGTACGAATACGCCAATTCCACCCTGCCCCGCCTCGAGACGAGGATCGGCGCCTTTCTGGAGATGATCTCATGAGCTTGGCCAATAGACAAAAATTTGTGAGGTATTGAGATGGAAGAGAAGAAACCAAGAGCACTCGCCACACAGTCGGCTGCAAAGATACCGAAGTTCGTGCGCTCAAACCTTTCAGCAACGCTGAAAGCCCGGGAGGAGGGCAAAAAGGTCGCCTACGCCTTTATAATGGACGGCCATGATGAGATCATGCGGGCCATGGATATTGTGCCGGCATGGGGCGAAAGCTTCTCGGGCTTGTGTGCCGCCAAGCGGGATGCGGAACAGTACCTCCAAAAGGCGGAATCGGAAAACTTCTCCCGCTCCCTCTGCACCTATGCCACCTGCAATCTCGGCTTCGATATCTTACGTGAAGAAATGGGAGGGGAGACGCCTCCCGGCGCCCCCTGGGGAGGCATGGGACGGCCCGATATGATTATCGGCAGCGCCCAGCAGCTATGCGATCCCCGGTTCAAATGGCCTCAGGCCACCCGCCATTACCTGCCGGATGTTCCGGTATTCGTGGGCGGCATGTACTATCCCCCCTGGGACCCGCAGACCGACCGGAGGGAGGTGGAGAAGTTTTACGTGAAATATATCACCGAAGAACTGAGGGAGTGCGTCCGCTTCTGCGAAAAAGTCACGGGAAAGAAGATGGACTGGGACAGGCTCGAAGCGGCGGTCGACCTGGCGGACCGGACGTGGGACCTCTTCGATGAGACCTATGCATTGAGGAAGGCCCGCCCGACTCCCATGGATACGGGGGATGCCATGAATACCATGGTGCCGATCACCTTCAATCTCGGCACTCAGGAGGCCTATGATTTTTATAAGGAGCTGAACGCGGAGCTGAGAGAAAAAGTCGAGAAGAAGGAAGGCGTGGCCGAAGAGGAAAAATACAGGCTCGTATGGGGAGCAGGACTCCCCTCGTGGTTTGCCTTGGGGGACTTCCAGTACTTCAACGGCAAAGGAGCGGTCTTTCCGGCCGAAACCACTTACCACGTGGCCCAGCCGATAGACCGCCTCGATCTGCCGAACACGAGCGACCCCCTCGAGCATATTGCGTGGCGCCTCATCCGCTACTATACGCACTGGTATGACAAGGCACGGCAAAAACCGGGATCGGCGCCCCTTGTGGAGCGTATAATGGAGTATGTAGATGATTATAAATGTGACGGGGTGGTCTTCCATTCCGCCTTTTCGTGCCGGAGCTGGCACGCGGGGATCATTTTGCAGGCGGAGGTCCTCAGGAAGGTATATGGACATATACCGATACTCATCATGGAAGGCGACATCGTCGACATCAGCTCATATAACGAAGCTGATACGCACAACAGGATAGATGCCTTCATAGAGACCCTTGAAGCGTACAAAAATAGCCGGAATTAACTGAATAGAGGTCCCGGGGTTTACCCCGGGCTCCTGAAAAGACCGGTACGCCGGTGCATAACTGCCCCTTCTTCCCGGGCCTGTCACGGGGCCCGGGAAGTACCCCTGTCCTCGAAGATTTCTTTCTTCCCGGTCATCCGATCCACAAAAGAGCCAAGATTCGGATCTTTGCTCGTCTGTTTGAGAAAATGAAGGAAGGTGATCGCAGCCGAGGAGAGGGTCTTCCCCTTCAGGTGGATCGCATCGATGGGGAGGAAGAAAGGTCCTTCTTCGAAAGGTACGATGACAAGCTCTCCCCTCTCCACCTCCTTTCCCACGCAGATCCTTGCCAGAAAGGAGACGCCCTTGTTCTTGCCTACAAGATTCTTGATGAATTCAGTGTTCCCCGCCTCTATGATCGCGGACGGCTTGATCCGTTTCTTTTCGAATTCACTCCATATCGCCTGGCGCGTGGCAGACCTGATATCCCTGCAGATCATTGGGTTGCCGTTCAACTCGCTGAGGGAACACCTCTCTCTTGCCGCCAGCTTGGAGCGAGGGGAGACAACGAGGACGATTTCTTCCGTGCTTAACGGAATATATTCGACGGTCTCGGGATAGGAGACTCTCGCAACGATAGCCACCTCGTAGTTATGGGCAAGGACGCCCCTCACAAGCTCGCTGGAGCTGGCCTCGTCGAGATGGACCTGTATTTTCGGGTGATTGTCCTGGAATGACGAGATAATGATAGGCATGAGGTATTGGGCAAGGGCATTCGCTGTTCCCACCCTCAGATCCCCTTTCTTCAGGTCCCTCACATCTTTGATCGCGGCTTCTGCCTCATCGACAAGGTTGAATATTTTTTCTGCATATCCGTAAAGGAGCCTGCCCGTCTCGGTGGGCGTGAGGTCCTTCCCCAACTTATCCAGAAGTTTAAAGCCGAGGCATCGCTCAAGAGAGCGGACCTGGATAAAGACCGCAGGCTCGGTGACGAACAACTCGGCCGCCGCCTTCGAAAAGGTGCCGGTTTTTACGACCGAATAGAATGCCCTCAACTGGTTCAAATTAATCATCGATCCAGCTCCGGAATCCTGCTTTTTAGAATAAATATTATACAACTATAAATTAAATTGCCTTGATATGTCAATAACTAAACGCTACAAATTATAAATAGCTTGTATACAATTCTCAGAACGAACCATGAGAGCAAGGAGGCGCTATGAGGGAGCTGGAGTACGACGGGATCATCATAGGAGCTGGACCCAATGGTCTCACTGCCGCAGGTTATCTTACAAAAGCAGGACTGAAAGTGGCGGTTCTTGAACGGAGGTACGAGATCGGCGGCGGATTGGCCACCGAGAACCTTCTCCTTCCCGGCATGCTCGTGGATAGCCATGCCATTTATCACATGATGGTGGAATATGCTCCACCGATGCGCGATTTCGAGCTGGAGACGAAGTACGATCTCGCGTGGATTTATCCGGACGTACAGCTCGTCATGCCTTTTCAGGATGGAACCCATCTGGCCCTTTATAAGGACCCCGAAAAATCGGCCCGATCCATTGCCAAATTCTCTGAAAAAGATGCCGAATCCTTCAGGAACTTCGTGGCATGGTCGGAAGAGGCCATGGATGTCTTTCTGGCGCCCGCGAGTTACGTGAATCCCCTTCCGAGCCTCGAGCAGGCGGCCAAGCTTGAGCTCCACCCCGCCACCAAGTGGGATGATGAGCTTACAGGATATACACCAAGGCAGATCGTCGACTCATGGTTCGAAAACGACCGGGTGCGGACGCTTTTCCTCTATCTCGCCACCATGTGGGGTCTCGACTACGACCTGGAAGGGCTTGGTTACCTTGTGCCCCTCATGATAAACAGGGGATGGCACTTTCGCCTCTCCCGGAGCGGCTCCCACCACGTAGCCCATCTCATGGGCAAGTATATCTCCGAAAACGGCGGCAGGGTGATCAGCGGCTGCGTCATCAAAAGGATCGTTATTGAAGACGGCGAGGCGAAAGGCGTCGAGCTCGACGACGGCACAATCATCAAGGCGGGCAAATTCGTCTGCAGCGCCCTCAATCCCCATCAGACCTTTTACGATTACGTGGGCAAGGAGCATCTCGAAGAAGAACTCATCACGAGACTCGACCAGTGGCGCTATTCCGATATGAGCTTTTTCACCTGCCATCTCGCCCTTACCGAATTGCCGCAGTTTACCGCCCTGCAGAACGACCCCGAGCTGTCCGAGACCCTGATATACGTAATCGGGTATGAATCCGAACAGGACCTGATCGACCATTTCGAGGCCTCCAAGCGGGGCGAGCTCCACGATGGCGGGTTCAACTGCTGTTTTCCGTCCGTCCACGACCCGATCCGGGTTCACCGCAGGCCCGACAGCGCAATAAAGCATATAGGCCTCATCAGCATGGAATGCGCTCCCTATAATTTGAAGGGCGTCGGGGCCCTCGGTTGGAACAAGATGAGAAGACCATACGCGGAGAGCTGCAAGAAGACCCTTCAAAAATACGCCCCCAACATGAACGCCGACACCATCGCCTGGGACTATATCGGCACGCCCCTCGACACGGAAAACAAATTCCCGGACATGAAGAACGGCTGCTTCAAGCAGGGCGCCTATCTTCCTCTCCAGATGGGATATTTCAGGCCTAATGAATATTGCAGTCAGCACGATTCTCCAATCAAGAAACTCTATCTCGCCGGGGCATGCACCCATTCGGGGGGCATGATCACCTACGGCCCCGGGTTCAATGCGGCGGAAAAGATCGTCGAGGACCTGGGGATCGAGAAATGGTGGCCGGAGCCCCGGGGAGTGAAAGAAGCAAAAGACCTCGGCCTCTTCTAAAGGCCGCGGCAGGAGGCGCGTATGTTCGTAAGATCAACCGGTTTAGGCAGAACTCTCCTACGGGGGAGGATCGCCGCGATTGAGAGCACCACGATGGTTCCCTCCACTCTGGAGCCCCCGGCCGACGGGATGCACGAGCCGATGAGGATGCTTATGGTGATGGAGATCCTCCATCCCGTCCATTGGACGGTCAGGGCCTTCGTCGATCCCGCCGACCTGAGACAGATGGTCTGGATGGTCGTGAAAAACCCCGCCCTGATTTTCAGGGGAATAAGATTCTTCTTCAAGAAAACCCCTGTCTACCCCCGGTACGAGTCGGGCGAAACCCAGGCTGGGGCCGCTGTTCCCACCAACAGGCCCATAGAAGTGCCGGCCCGGCCCAAAACCGGTCCGGGACCTATCCCGGGGGCGCGACCGGGCCCAGGCCCTATACCGAGCAGGAGAGTGACCAGGTAAGTACTTCATCAAGGAGGTCGATATGCCGGATAAGAAGTATGACGCAGTGATAGTTGGAGGAGGCCACCACGCCACCATTATCGCCTGTTATCTGCAAAGGGCCGGACTCAAGACCGCCATGTTCGAAAGATGGCATGAAATGGGAGGTGGGGCCTGCGGCGAAGAGCTCCCGGTGCCGGGCTTCATTCAGAACGTGTGCGCTCATTTCACGAGGTTTTATACGAACCCTGCGTATAAAGATTTCAACCTGAGGGATTTTGGCCTCGTCTACCTCTTCCCTGAGAACAACGAGGCGTGGATATATCCGGACGGCAATTATATCCTGGGTAAAACCATTTTCCCCGTGGTGGACAACCAGACCGGAAGGGCCGAATTTTCGGAGGCTGCGGCTCAGTACACGATCAACGAGATCGCCAAGATCAATAAGGACGATGCCAATACGGTGGAGGATATCATCCGGCGGTTCAGGGGCAAATGGCGAAACGCCTTCGCGAAATACCGCTACACCGGACCCGGGGAATGGGGTAACGGTCCCGATCCCCTCGAGGAGCTTTTCAATGATCCGAAAAACGGGCTCGATCCCGACATCGCCCTCGGCACCGTGGGAGAGATCGCCACGAAAATGTTCAAAAGCCCCGAGATGCAGACCTTTTACATGAGGGCCATCCAGACATCGAACGGTCTCTTCCCCTGCGACAGGCCAGGTCCTTACTGGCATATTCACGCCCTCGGCCTGATCTTATCCGTGGACGCGGCCGCTATCGTTACGGGAGGCACCCATAGCATCACCCATGCCCTGCTCAGGGCCTTCGAAAGCTATGGGGGGGAATTTTTCGTGCTCAACGAAGTGGAGAAAGTCCTTGTGGACAACAACAAGGCTTACGGGATCAAGCTGAGAAACGGGGATACCATAAAAGCGGATATCGTGGTGAGCGACCTCTCCGTCGAGCTCACCCTCGACGCAATAGGCAAAGATTGGGTACCGGGCGAACTCTGGAACAAGGCGCAGAAATTGAAAGAAAAACCCCCGACCCTCGAGGACAAGGGGTACGAGCGCACCCAGCTCCTCTGGGGGAATATCGCCCTTATGGATGCCCCCGAATACCCGCAAAACCCGGAACTGGGACTGGTCCCCCGGCTCTACTTCGGGGAAGCCGACCCGGAGTACTTCCTGAGCGGACGGTATCAGAAGGAGCGTTGGGAAAAAGGGATTGCCGATAAAATGTACCTCCTCGTGGCCCCTGACGTGCAGTGGGACAAGACGAGAGCGCCCGCGGGCAGGTTTGCGGCCCTGGTGGAGGAGTTCACCTGCCCGTGGAGGCAGTTCCCCGAAAAAAGGTGGCTCCAAATCAAAAAAGAAGTCGAATACCGGATGGTCGAGGAGTGGGGCAAGTATTCCCCCAATGTTAATATGGAAAATTTCATCTCCGCCTGGATTGCCACGCCCGATGACGTGGTCAATAGAAACCCCTGTATGCCCCAGGGCGGATGGGGGGCCCTCGATGCCCACTACGAGTGCAGCGGCAGAATGCGTCCCTTCCCCGAAATATCGGGCTACCGGCTGCCGGTCAAGAATTACTATCTCTGTTCGTCCGCCGCTCACTCAGCTCACGGCATCGGGAGGGGAAGCAGCTATAATTGCTATAAAGTGATCGCGAAGGACCTCGGCCTTTCCTATAAGCCGTGGGAGGAGAGGGAGATATAGCGAGGGAGATTGTCTGACAGGGTCGCACCTTTAACCGGGACAGCTCACCTATATCCAGATGGGTGAGTTATCCCTTACTTGGAGAGGATGACTTTGGAGCTTCAGCGGGAGTGCAAAGACTGCATCGTCGATTGGGTGTACAAACGGACGGAGCCCTATGTCCGGGAGGACCAAAGGCCCCTTCTCTCCCCCAAGATCGTCCGCGCACTCGAGGACGGCCGGACCGTCTCCTCCAACGTGGGTTTCCTCTGCAATGAAGCGGTCTTTTCGGCACAGGAGGTAGAATCAGGCTGCCTCTCTTACTACACCGCCTTTAAAGAAGAGGTGAACCGACGCGCGGAAGGGCTTCTCTCCCTGGCCAGGTCCTACATCGGTCATGGGGCAAACCCGGAAGAGAGGCTGGAGCGCGCCGTGTTCATTGCCGCCGCCGCCAATGTATCCTCCCTCGGCGCCCCGTCGGTCTTCACGTTTCCCGAAATAGAGGCCATTATCACAGGGCTCGAGTTGCCCGTTATGATCGGAGATGCATATGAAGCAATACTTCGCTCGCGGAGGATTCTCTATATCACGGACAATGCAGGCGAGGTCGGCTTCGATTCGCTTGTGATCGAACTTCTGAAGAAAAAAGGATGTCATGTGACGCTGGTGGTGAAAGAAGAGCCTTTCTTCGAGGATGCCCGGATGGGCGATGCCACATACTTCGGACTCGACCAGGTGGCGGACGAGATAATTAGTACCCATGGTTTCTTTATAAAGAATACCGGTGACCCGGTTCTCGACCGTGCGTTTCAGCTGTGTGACCTGATTATGGCCAAAGGCACGGGCAGCTATGAGGCCTTGAGCGGTGAAACAATCGGGAAGAGAGCAATTTTCATGCTCAAAGTGAAGTGCGGGCCCATCAGCAGGGAGACCGGGGTCGCACAAGGCAGAGTGCTCGTAAAGGTTGATACGTAAAAGTGCCGGCTCTTTGAAGGAGTAGCGGCCTCAAAGGGGGTGGGATAAAAGGATGTCCGATTTTCAGGGAGGACGGAAACATTCCATGAAAGAGGCGTTGTGCCGCCGGATTGCAGGACTATCCGGGAAACCGTTCATATCCTTATAAAGGGGGTAAGTATGGGACAGTTCATGTTTAAAAGGCATGTGAGGGAGTTTTGGCCGGAGAGAGATTTCAAGAAGTACCCGGTCTGGTTCGTCGATTTTTCCCACTCCTATCCGGCATGGACCCCGCTCTTCGAGTGGACCTGGGTCTTCAACCTCGTCCACGGACACATTTACGGCTGTAACGAGGCGTGGATACCCCAGACCCGCTCGTCGGACTGGAGAGAGATAGACGGTATGGCGGTCTGCACGGCCACGCCGGTGCCAACCCAGGAGGAGGTTGATTTCAGGTATCAAAAATTCTACGACAAAACAAAGAATGATTTCGAGCCCAACTACGATAAATATTGGGAAAAGAGCAAAACGGAGATGCTCGGCCGTTACGATGCGCTCAAGGATTTCGACTATGAGTCTGCAACCTACTATCAGCTTTACAAGCAATTCAACTTCGCCATCGAAACCCATAAGAGGATGTGGGAAGACCACTTCTACTTCATGTACGCCCTCTACGGCGCATACTGGTATTTCGAGGACCTCTGCAAACAGTATGTGAATATCAAAGAGACCTCCACGAACTGGCACAAGCTGATCAGGGGATACGACAATATCCTCTTCCGCCAGGACAAGGCCATGTGGGACCTCCGCAACAAGGCGATTCAGGACGGCATAGATCAGATTATCTCGACGAATCCGAGCGATAAGGTCATCGAGGAGCTTCGCAAGACCCCCAAAGGACTAAAATGGGTCGATGAGGACCTCGAACATTTCATGCACGGCCTCGCATACGGCTGGCGGATGATCCGGATGATGGAATTCGTGGAGCCGACCTGGTGGGAACATCCGGAGAATGCAATCCTTCACATACAGCAGTATCTTCTCGCAGACCGGGACGTCAGACCCTTCCCCCTCGATGCCATAAGGGAGAGGCTGGCCCGGGAGCGCCAGGATGTTGAAGAGGGAGTAATCGCGAACGCACAGGTGAACGGATGCAAGGACATGGACTGGTTCAAATGCCTCCTCAGGCTCGCCCAGAGGACCAGCTCCTTCAGCGAAAGCCATGATTTTCTCTATGAGCACCGGTGTTTCTCCGCCTTCCGCTTCTGCATGCTGAAAATAGGAGAGCGTCTCGCGAAGGTGGGGACTTTCAATACCGCTGAAGACATGTTCTTCTTTATACCCGAGGAGCTTCAGACCATGATCGCCATGCCGGAGAATTATGAATCCGGCTTCATCGCCCGGGAAAGACGGGCCGAATGGGTCGCCAACAAGGAATACCTCACCCGTCCGCCTATCATGGCAAGAGATCCATCCATGCAGCCCCATGAGGCCGGCGCCTTTATGGTGGCGGCGAAAGACCCTATCATTGCGAAAATAACGATAGGAGAATTCGTCCAGCCCGATCCTTCGACGGGCGCCGTCTGTTTCGGCAACCCCGGGAGCCCCGGCGTCGCGGAAGGACCTGCGCGGATCGTAATCACTGCCGCAGACCTGAAGAAAATCCAATGGGGAGATATCATGGTCTGTCCTTCCTCCCAGTCCTCTTACACCCCTGTATTTCCTCTTCTCAAGGGGGTGGTCTGCAATGGCGGGGGAAGCCTCTCCCATGGGCCGATAGTGGGCAGGGAATGGGATATCCCGGTGGTGGCCAACTGCATCACGGGGACCCAATTACTTAAAGACGGCGACCGCATAAGGGTGGACGGATTTAAAGGACTGGTTTTTAAGCTCTAAATGCGAGGAACCGGTTCGGTCCCTTGCCTGGGGCCGAACCGGGGCTCAACCGGAGTGCACGTTCTCACTAACGGTCATTGAAGGAGCATGCCATGAAACGTCTCGAAGGAAAGGTTGTCATCATCACCGGAGCGGGAAAGGGTCTCGGCAAAGCCTTTGCCCTCAGATTCGCCGATGAGGGGGCGAGGCTCGCCCTTGCCACCCGTAAAGATATGGAGGGACTCAAAGGCGCCGCAAAAGAAGTCATTGCAAAAGGCGCCGAGTGCATCTGGTTTCAGGCCGATGTGACAAAGCCGGAGGATGTACGGAAGATGGCCGATGAAACGGCCGCAAGGTTCGGAAAGATCGACGTCCTTGTGAATAACGCGGCCTACTACTTCGGCGTCGAGCGTAGGCCTTTTAATGCGATTCCCATGGAAGAATGGGACATGATGATGAATATCAACGTAAAGGGGCCCTGGCTCTGCGCCCAGGCGGTCTATCCCTATATGAAGGCCCAGGGGAAAGGCAAGATCATCAATCTCACCTCGGAAGTCTTCTTCACGGGATCGAATGGGTTCGTCCACTACGTGGCGTCGAAAGGGGGCGTGGTAGGTCTGACCCGCGCTTTGGCCGCCGAGCTGGGTCCGGACAATATCACTGTGAACGGCGTGGCCCCCGGCTTTACCGACACGGAGGCGAGCAGGACCATAGCCGATGTCACTAAATACGACGTGTCCAAAACACCGCTCAGGCGACTTGGAGTCGCCCAGGACATAATAGGGGCCGCCCTTTTCTTCGCCTCTGATGATGCCGACTTCGTAACCGGCGAGATACTCCTCGTGGACGGCGGCCGCGCGATGCACTGAGACAACGCGCCCCCCGGACTGGGATGAGGGCGCTACGGGCGCAAAACCCGTGAAGGGTCACTCATGAAGACCTATGACTGCGTACCGGGTCTGGAATTCGACGAGGACGCCGACCTGGCCCAATCGCCGGCGTGGTTTTTGGACGGCACTCATTCCGTCCCCCCCTGGACCCCCATGTTCGGCTGGTTCTGGGTCAATTTCTGCCGTCATGGCATGCAGTACGGCGCGGAGGTCCTTCAGATCCCCACCACGAAAGGATGGGACTGGAGGTTCAAGGATGGAGGGGGATATCTCACCATCATAATCGTCGATAACGAGACTGAGAAAAGAGAGCGGGCCCTCAAATTCCGGGAGGCAATCAAACCTTTCCTCGAAGATTACGAAGGGCTCTGGGGCGGCTTTGTCTCCGAAATGCTCGGGCGGTATGAAAGGATAAAGGGGGTAGACGGGAAAAAGGCCGGCAACATAGAGCTCCTCGACAACTTCGAATATGCGGTCGACACATGCAGAAGAATGTGGGAAATCCATATGTACATGATGTACGGCACCTATGTGCCCTATGTCCTTTTCGAGCAGCTCTGCACCCAGCTCCTTGGCATCGACGACAGGGACCCCGCATTCTTAAGTCTCATGAGCGGCTTCGATAACGAGAGCTTCAGGATCGACAAGGCCCTTTGGGATTTTTCGAGAAAAGCAGTGGCCATGGGCCTCAAAGAGATCATCACCACCGTCCCCATCAAAGAAGCGGTAAGCCGTCTCGATGCCCACGAGAGCGGACGTGCTTTCATGAAAGAATTCCGGACTTTTCTCAACGACAAAGCAGGATGGCGCATGGAGCGGATGGCCGAGCTCAATACGCCCACATGGGCCGAGGAGCCTTCCCTGGCACTTTCGAGAGTGAAGCTTTATCTGAAAATGGATAGAAATTTCGATCTCGACGCCGAGAGAGAGAAGCACGAACGACAGAGAAAGGAAGCGGAGAAGGAGCTCCTCGGGAGGATTGCGCCCGAGCAGAGGGGATGGTTTTCCATGCTCATGTTTATCGCACAGAACTCGAGCCGTTTCAGCGAGGAACACAACCTCTACCTCGACCTCTATACACATGCGGTGATACGGAAGGCCTGCCTCGATATGGGCAGACGGTTTGTCGAAGCGGGTGCCCTCGACAAAGAGGAAGACGTCTTCTTTCTCATTCCCGACGAGATAAGGAGGGCAGCCCTCAATCCGGACAGGTTCAGACTCCAGGCTATCGCCGCAAGGCGTACCGCGGATTGGGAGGAATGGAACAGGAAAGGAAACCCGGCAGTTATACTGCGGGAGGGCTTCGGCCTCGATAAGGCGATGGACTTCATGATCCGCTCCTTCGATCCCATCGCCCTCAAAGTGGTGGTGGGAAAGCTCC
This sequence comes from Syntrophorhabdaceae bacterium, assembly GCA_036504895.1. NCBI lineage: Bacteria > Pseudomonadati > Thermodesulfobacteriota > Syntrophorhabdia > Syntrophorhabdales > Syntrophorhabdaceae > Syntrophorhabdaceae bacterium. Next base: position 6,696 of record DASXUJ010000113.1, on the reverse strand, counting down.
CAGAGGCAAAACCGGGCCTGAAAGCGGACCTCATCGGCACCTGCGGCTCCCCCGGGATGGCGGAGGGTATTGCCAGGGTCGTCTTCAATGAAGAGGACCTCGCATATATCGAGGAAGGAGATATCCTTGTGGCGGCCAGCACCTCCCCGTCCTGGACGCCTATTTTCGGTATGATCAGCGGAGTCCTGGTGGACCGGGGCGGAGCGCTTTCCCATGCAGCCATAGTGGGCAGAGAGTACGGCATACCCGTGGTCATGAACGTCTTTGAAGGAACGAGCAAAATTCGATCGGGTCAAAGAATCCGGATAGATGCGAACCTCGGCACGGTGGTGATACTGGAGGCGGATAAGGTTTAAGGATGGTCCTATGTTTCTCTTTGTCCAGTCTTGGGATATTGTAAGAGGAAGGGAATCGGAATATACCGATTTCGTGCTGCGCGAGTATCTGCCCGTCATGCAGAAGATAGGCCTTCCTATCATAGGGGGCTTCCATGTGGTGATCGGGGCGGGCCCCACCATCAGCGCGGTCAGTACCCCTTCCGATATCACCGGCCTTCAGAGAGCCCTTGATTCCCATGAATTCCCTCTTATTACCGACGAGTTCCAGAAATACATCGTCAACTACGGCAGCAGGCTGTTAAGAAATTCGGGAAGAATTGCAGAAGCCCCGTACACGGTGGAACCCGGAACATGGAGGTTCAACCAGCATTATACCCTGGTCCCGAAGGTCGAGAAATCCTATACCGCCTTTCTGGAGAGAGAGTATGTGCCCGCCCTGCTCGATCAGGGGATCAGGGTGAAAGCGGAGTGGCAGGGTGTGATCGGCTCCGGTCCCTCCCGAATCCTCCTTGAAGGCGTCGCTCCACGCATACAGGATATCGCGTCAGCCCTCATGTCGGACCGGATTGCGGTTGCCAGGAATATTCTTGTCACCACCTACGGGAGACACTATAGCAGCAGGATCCTGGCGCCCACCGGGCGCGTTGAGGCCGCATTTATCCTGAAAGAGATGACAAAGGCATTGTGAACCGATCGGGCACGCATAAGCCCGGAGAAAACAGAGGCAAGGAGGAAGAGCTTATGATCGCCGACAGAAGTTTATATTGGAATCCCATACTTGAGACCATGCCCCAGGAAAAGCTCAGACAGCTTCAGGTCAAGAAGTTTCAGCGCATTTTCGAATGGGCTTACCATAATTCGCCCTTTTACTCGAAAATATATAAAGAAGCGGGCATCGAGCCGGGGGATATAAAGACCCTCTCCGACATACGTAAGGTCCCGAAAATTGACAAAGGCATGCTCCGGGACGTCCAGAGCAGGCCTCCTTTTCCCTATGGGGACATGCTCGCCGTGCCCCTTTCGATGGTCACGGAATTCCGTCAGACCAGCGGAACCACGGGCACACCGGTCTATCAGGCGGATACCTGGCAGGATTGGGAATGGTGGGCCGAATGCTGGGCCTACATCCTTCACGCCCAGGGATACAGGGACACGGACCGCGTCTTTATACCCTTCGGCTACAATATCTTCGTAGCCTTCTGGGCAGGCCATTATGCGGCGGAAAAAGTGGGATGCGAGGTAGTCCCCGGGGGCGTGCTCGATACGGAGGCGCGGGTCATGAAGATGAAGGAGCTTCAATGCACCGCCTTCATGGCAACCCCTACCTATGTCCTCGGTATGGCGGATACGGCACGAAAGATAGGCATAGATCCCAGGAGCATAGGGATCAAAAGGATCACCTGCGCCGGAGAACCGGGCGCTTCCATCCCGACGACCAAGCAGCGCATCGAAGAAGCCTGGGGAGCCCGGGTCTACGATCATATAGGGGCAACAGAGATCGGCGCCTGGAGCTACATGTGCACTCACGAGCCCAGGGGACTGCATGTGAATGAGGCATTCTTCCTTGTGGAGATCGAGGATGTGGACACAGGTGAGATAATCGAAGAGCCGGGAAAGAACGGTAAAATGATCATCACCGCCTTCGACAGGATGGCCAAGCCGTGCATCCGCTTCGATTCAAAAGACGTAATCCGCTGGGCCGACTATACCTGCAGCTGCGGGAGGACCTTCCGTATCATCGACGGAGGGGTGGTCGGCAGGTCGGACGACATCACAAAAGTCAAAGGAGTGCTTCTCGCCCCCACCGCAATCGAAGAAGTGGTGCGAAGCTTTGCCGAGCTGAGCGATGAGTACGAAGTAGTGGTAACCAAGAAAGGCGACATCGACGATATCATGCTCAAGATAGAGCTGAAACCCGAATTCGAAGAAGAAAAAGAAGCAGTCCTCGCCCAGCTCAAAGACGAGCTCAGGGTAAAAACCAACCTCGGCTACAAAATAGAGGTCCACCCCTACGGAACCCTGCCGAGGTACGAGGTAAAGGCGAAACGGTTTAAGGATATGAGAAAACATTAGAAACAGTCGATAGTCTCTAGTATATAGTCGTTAGTAACGACAAAGGCGCGAAAGACAGTCGATAGTCGTTAGTATACGGTCGTTAGTAGAGGCACAAGGACGTTATGGTGCGGTGGAGTTGGCTGAGACGCGGGAAAAAGTCAGCGGGTCCGTAAAAGGTCTCAGGCGGGACTATACGTGGACGCTCCCCCTGGTCCGTCCCGCGTGACGTAGCTCGCACAGCGAGCGCGAGGGGGAGGCTCCACGGGTTTTGCCCGTGGAGGGGGCGACGTGAGCCCCATTAATTGCAGCGCTTAAGGAGGTATAGCATGCTCGAACAATATGACATTGTGGCCATGGATGAGAAGATCGGGCTTATCAGAAAAACTGCGGAGGAGCTTTTGGATTTGGGGGGTGAGATCGAGGCGGTGAAAAAGAATCTGGTCCGACTCCTCGCCAGTACCACTATGCTCGAGCTGAATATAAGCGATGTGAGGGAGCTGTTTTACAGGTAAATATGGCTTCCGCCGCAGCCTGGGAAGAGAGGACGGAATGGAACAGTGGATATACTGGTTCCGGGAGCTCCGGTCACAGGACAAGGAGAAGGTCGGCAAGAAGTGCGCGAACCTCGGAGAGCTGACCGCCCTCGGTCTCAGGGTGCCGCCCGGGTTCGCCGTGTCGGTAAAGGGTTTTGAACAGTTCATGAACCTTACCCGTGCGGCGGACGAGGTCCGTGAGTGTCTGTCCAGAGCGAAAGGCGCACTCGATCGTGTGGACGGTCGGATTACCGTGAGCTGCAAAGCGCGGGAGCTTATCGAGTCACAGGCAATGCCCCCTGCCATGGAGGAAGAGATCCTCACCCATTACCATGAGCTCTGCCGGCTCACCGGCTCGGAAAATCAAGCCGTCGCAGTCCGGTCAAGCGGGGCCGTCAGTATGCCCGGTCAGATGGAAACCTACCTCAATGTATCGGGCGATGCCGAGGTGATCTCGCACATAAAGAAGGTCTGGGGCAGCGCCTATACGGCCAGGGCAATCACCTTCAGGCGCGATAAGGGTTTGCCGATAGAATGGGCGCCCATAGGCGTGGCAATCATGTCCCTCGTCGATGCGAAAGCCGCAGGCGTGATTCTCACCGTCGCGCCTACTACCGGCGACATATCCAAAATCGTCATCGAGGGCAATTGGGGGTTTGGCGAGAGTGTGGTCAGCGGGGAAATTACGCCTGATTCCTTTACGATAGATAAGAATACCATGGAGATCACTGAAAGGAAGATTGCCCGCAAGGCAGGGATGATCAAAACAGGCCCCAAAGGCACGATCTATTGCGACACCGCCGAAAACGCCAAAGAGGAACCGTGCCTCAAGGACTGCGAAGTACTGGAACTTGCCCGGGTGGCCGCAGGGGTGGAAGAACATTTCGGTGAGCCTCAGGATATGGAATGGGTCATAGATAAGTCCGAAGAGCCGGACAGGAATATCTTCTGGCTCCAGGCCCGGCCGGCCCGTTACCTGAAAACCGACAAAGGTAATGAGAGGGATTATCTTATCGACCTCATGGTCAATATTTTCAAGTAAAAAAGGCGTCACACGCACAAAGGAGGTGCCCCTGTGGAAGAGATATCTTTTAGCCTTAACGGCATTACGAGAAAGATAATAGGCGAGCCGAAGAAAACGCTCCTCAAGGTGCTCCGCGAGGATTTTCATCTCACGGGAACAAAGGAGGGTTGCGCCGCGGGCCACTGCGGCACCTGCGCGGTGCTCGTGGACGGCGAGGTGACGATGGCGTGCCATTATCCCATCGAAAAAGCACGAAACAAAAAGGTTATCACTATCGAGGGCATCGGCACCATGGCAGACCCCCACCCTCTCCAGATGACCTTTGCCGCCAACGGGGCGGTCCAGTGCGGGTTCTGCACGCCGGGAATGATTATTCGCGCAAAAGCGCTCCTCGACAAGAAACCGAACCCTTCGAGGGAAGAGATTACATCCGCGATTCAGCCCCACCTCTGCAGGTGCACGGGCTATACGAGGATTATTGACGCCATCGAGAAGGCAGGCGCCTTTCTTCGCGGTGAGATTCCCTCCCTTGAAGCACCTAAAACAGAAACAATACTCGGGGCGCCGGTCCCCAGGCGTGATGCCCTGGAAAAAGCCACGGGAACCACGCTATTCGTCGACGATATCCCGGTTGATAACGTGGCCCACGTGAAGATGGTGAGAAGCCCCCACCACCATGCACGAATTCTCTCCATAAATAAAACGGATGCAATGGCGGTTCCCGGGGTACTCGCAATACTTACCGCCGAGGACGTGAAAGGGACAAACATTTTGAAAATGGCGGGGGACGACCAGCCGGTGCTCTGCAAGGATAAGGTCCGTATGAAAGGCGATCCGGTTGCGGCGGTGGTCGCGATCTCGGAAAGCGCCGCCCGTACGGCCGCGCAAATGGTCAGTGTGGTATACGAAGAGCTGGCTGCGGCGATAACCCCCGGGGAAGCCCTCGCGGAAGGGGCCCCCAAGGTTCACGACGGCAAACCCAACGTCTTCTTTGAACAGCCCATTCATTTTAAGGATGCGGACCAGGGGTTCGCTGAGGCCGACGTCATCGCAGAGGGTTATTATTCCACCCAGACCATAGAGCACGGGTACCTGGAGACCGATTCGGGCATCGCCTATATTCACGAGAACGGCCAGCTCGTGATCATGTCGGGGAGCCAGAATATTCACGCCCACCGCAATACCATCGCAGGAGCAGTCGGAATGGCGCCGGAGCAGGTGCGCATGATCCAGACGGTGACAGGGGGCGCCTTCGGCGGTAAGCTCGATGTTTCCGTGGGAGGCATCCTGGGTGTGGCGGCCCTTGCAGTGCAAAGACCGGTGAAGCTGGTTTATACCAGGGCAGAGGTATTCTCTGCCACCACCAAACGCCATCCTTTTTACATGGACACCAGGATAGGGGCAAAAAAGGACGGGACTTTGACTGCATTCAAAATGGACCTTCTCGCTGACGGCGGCGCCTACAAATCTTTCTCCGGAAGCGTGGTGACCCGGGGACTCGTACACTCGAGCGGACCCTACAAGTTCGCGAGCGCGAAAATATTGGGAAGAGCGGTCTATACCAATTCCGCTATCAAGGGGGCCATGAGAGGCTTCGGCGTTCCTCAGACCCTCTTCGCCACGGATTCGCTTATCGACGAGATAGCGGAGAAGCTCGGCATGGACCCCTTTGCCCTCAGGAAAAAGAATGCCTTCATCCCGGGAGATACAACTGTCTGCGGGCAGCCGCTGGATCACGGCTTCGGGTTCGTCGAATGTTTTGAGAAACTTCAACCCCATTACGTAAGGGCAAGGAAGGAGGCAGCCAGGCTTTCAACCGATACGGTCAAGAGGGGCGTCGGTCTCGGCTCCGTCTATTTCGGACCGGGCAGGAGCTCGCCCGATCAATCCGAAGCGTGGGCGGAAATCCTCCCCGACAACCGACTCCAGGTATGGATCGGCTCGGCGGATATGGGACAGGGCTCTGATACGATGTTCTGGCAGATCGCAGCCGAGACCTTCGGTTATCCTCTGGAAAAGGTGTTGGTCTGCACCACGGATACGAATTATGTGCCCGACGGCAACTTCTCTGCGGGAAGCCGTCAGACATATGTTTCAGGAAAGGCGGTGCAGAAAGTGGTGCACCAATTGAAGAAGACCATGGAGGAGAACGGCTGCGCCACGTATAATGATCTGAGGGCAAAGGAGCTGCCTACTCTGACGAAGCTCGTCCATCGGACGGAAACGACAAAACTCGACCCCGGGGATGGGCATGGGGCCCCCTGGGAGACCTATTCCTTCGGTTTGCAGATGGCCGAAGTGGCGGTGCACGTGGAAACCGGCAGGGTGGAGGTGGTGAAGATTACGGCGGTCCATGACCTTGGGAGAGTGATAAACAGGATCAACTGCGACGGACAAATGATCGGGGGCATCGTGATGGGCTTGGGCTATGCCCTCTCGGAAGAGTACGTGTACGGTGAGACCGACAGTTTCGCCCGGTTTAGGATGCCGAGAGCCAAAGACGTGCCGGAGATCGAGATAATCTACGTGGAGGTGGCTCGGGAGAATGGGCCTTTCGGGGCTTCCGGCGCCGGGGAGTTCGCGGATGTCCCCACTGCCCCCGCCATCGCGAATGCGGTGCGCCATGCATGCGGCGCGAGGATACGTGACCTCCCGATCACTAAAGATAAAATTAAAGCCGCTCTCGCAGCCGGAAACAAATGAACCGAGCCTCCGCGAAATACCACTACGTCAAGATTGCGGGGGG